>NZ_JARACH010000073.1:0-45186 GCF_029087445.1 Amycolatopsis sp. La24 | reverse complement strand
GCTCTTCCGATCTGGCGGCGGGCGAAGCTTGCCGCGGCTGGCCAGGGTCGTGAGGGTTATGCCGGTCAGAGCGGACACCGGGCTGGCTGCCTACGGTGGCGAGCGCCCCAATGTGGCATTGGGTGCATCTGACGCACCCAATGCCACATTGGGGCGCAAGACCGCACAACCCGAAGCCCCAGAGCACCACGACCTCGTGAGGCGGGCGGGCAACGGCCGGTCGGCCGACCTCGCGGGGGGGGCGATCGCGACGACAACCGCGATCGCCGCCCGGCGAGCGCTACTTCCGCTCGCCGAGGTCCGCACGGAGCCGGGTCAGCAGGTCCGCGGCCGTCTTCGCGCGGTCCGGCTCCCGGCCCGCGATGGTGTGCGCGAGGATGTCGGTCACGATCGAGGCGGTCAGAGTCTCGCCGGTGAACTTCGTCGGGGAATCCGGCGCCGGCAGCACGACGCGGACCCGGGATTCGAGGTCCGCGGACAGCTGACTCGTCACGAGCACTACCGGCGCGCCGACCTCCTCCGCGTAGCGCAGGATCAGCTCGACGTCGCGGTTCTGCCGAGCCGGGACGTACACCAGCACCGCGTCGTCGGCACTCAGCGGGAGCATCGCGTCCGCGAGCCGGAAGCCGGTGTCGTCGCAGTGCCGCGTGACCAGCCCGCGGCGGGCGAGCCGGAACGCGGCGTACTCGGCGCAGACCGACGACAGCCCGAGCCCCCAGGTGAACACCATCCTGGCGGCGAGCAGCAGCCGCGCCGCCTCCTCGACCGCTTCCGGCGCGAGCTGGCGCTGCATTTCCTGCAGCCGCTCGGCGCTGTCGGCCATCACCCGGTCGATCTGGCGCGAACCGGTCGACCCGAGGTTCTCCATCGCCGCGCTCAGCCGGACGGTCGGCTCGGTGCGCGCGGTGAACGTCTGGCCGAGGTGGCGTTTCAGCTCCGGCAGCCCCGAATAGCCGAGCGCTTTCGCGGTGCGGACCACGGTCGCGTCGCTGGTCCCGGCCGCCGCGCCGAGGTCGCCCGCCGACGAGAACAGCACCTCGTTCGGATTGGCCAGCATGAACCGGGCGACCTGGCGTTCCGCCGGCTTGAGGTCGTCGAGCCGGGCGCGGACGTGGTCGTCGAAGTGGTCGCCGCCGAGATAGGTAGTGGACATGACACCCTTGACTGGACGTAGTGGCTACTACAAGATGCCGGAGGGCTCTCCGTTGTGTAGTGAACCCTACCCGCCGGCTCGACGAGGAGCACTCATGAGCACAGATCAGCCCCTGGTACGGCTGCGCGGCGTCGGCAAGTCGTTCGGATCGGCCCGGGTGCTGACCGGGATCGACCTCGACGTCCGGCGCGGCGAGGTCGTCGTGGTCATCGGCCCGTCCGGGTCCGGGAAATCGACGCTGTGCCGCTGCGTCAACCGGCTGGAGACCGCGGACGAGGGCTCGATCGAGATCGAGGGCCGCCCGCTGCCCGCCGAGGGCGCGGACCTCGCCCGCCTGCGCGCCGACGTCGGCATGGTGTTCCAGTCCTTCAATCTCTTCGCGCACAAAACCGTGCGGGACAACGTGATGCTCGGCCCGGTCCGCGTGCGCGGGCTCAGCCGCGACGACGCGCGCAAACGGGCTGACGAGCTGCTGGAACGGGTGGGCGTCGGCGCGCACGGGGACAAGTACCCCGCACAGCTGTCCGGCGGTCAGCAGCAGCGGGTCGCGATCGCCCGCGCGCTGGCGATGGAGCCGCGCGTGCTGCTGTTCGACGAACCGACCAGCGCGCTCGACCCGGAGATGATCCACGAGGTGCTCGACGTGATGACCGCGCTCGCCGCCGACGGCATGACGATGATCGTGGTCACCCACGAGATGGGTTTCGCCCGCAAGGCCGCCGACCGCGTCGTCTTCATGGCCGACGGCCGGATCGCCGAATCCGCCGCGCCGGATGTCTTCTTCGGCTCGCCGCAGACCGAACGCGCCCGCGATTTCCTCGCCCGCGTGCTCAGCCACTGAGCCTGGAGGCCCTCGTGTCCGCTCCCCTCACCCGCCGAGCCGCGCTGCTCGCCGCCGGCACCGTCCCGTTGCTCGCCTCGTGCAGCGGCGGAACCACCCGCACAGCAGGCAATCCCGCCTACGCCACGCTTGACCAGGCCGACGCCGTCGCGCGCGGACCGGTCGGCGTCGATCTGCCGGAAACGCCGACGCTGCGCCGGATCCGCGACCAAGGCGTCCTGCGGCAGTCCGCTTCGGTGACCACCCCCGGGTTCGGCATGATGAACCCGGCGACCGGCAAGATCACCGGCTTCGACATCGGAATCGCCCAGCTGCTGGCCAAATACCTGCTCGGCACGCCCGAGGTGGACAGCATCACCGGCGGCGCCGACACACGCGAAGCGATCCTGCAGAACCGATCCGTCGACGTCGCCGTCTGTACTTACACGATCAGCAAAAGCCGGGCGCGGCTCGTCTCGTTCGCCGGGCCGTACTACCTCGCGCGCTCCGGCATCGTCACCGCGGCGGACGGTCCGCGGGTCACGGCCGTGCGCGAGCTGGCCGGGAAAGACGTCGCGGTACAGCCCGGCGCGGCACAGGAAGCGCTTCGGAAAGCGTGTCCGCAGGCGCGTGCGGTGGTGTTCGAGGAGTCGAGCCAGTGCGCCGCCGCGGTCCGGCAGGGCCGGGTCCAAGCGTGGTCGGCGAACACCGCGATCCTGCTGGGCAAAGCGGCGGTCGACGCGCGGCTGCGGATGACGCCCGCGACGTACGGCAGCAGCCCCTTCGGCATCGGGCTGCCGAAGGACGACCCGGCGTTCAAGGAGATCGTCGTCGGATTCCTGCGGCGCATCGCCGCCGACGGGAGTTGGCGGCGGCTGTGGGAGCAGACCGTCGGCCCGCTCGTGTCCGGTCCCGCCCCCGAGCCGCCCGTGCCCGGCTCCGTCCCCGGCTCCTGAAGGGAGATCACCCGTGCTTTCCGGTCACGCCGGGGAAATCCTCGGCGGTTTCACCACCACTTTGCTGCTCACCGCGTGCGCCTTCCCGCTCGCGCTCGTCCTCGGCTGCGTTGTCGCGATCTGCCGGATCAGCCCGGTCCGGCCGCTGCGCGCCGCCGGCCGGCTGTACGTCGACCTCGTCCGCAATTCGCCGCTGCTGCTGATCGCCGTGCTGCTCATCTTCGGACTGCCCGACGCCGGTGTGCTGATTCCGTTGTTCTGGTGCCTCGTGCTCGCGCTGGGCGTCTACTTCGGCGCGTACGTCTGCGAAACCGTCCGTTCGGGCATCCGCGCGGTGGATCGCGGGCAGGTCGAGGCGGCCAGGGCGATCGGGCTGCCGTTCCGCCGGGTCGTGCTCGATGTCCTGCTGCCGCAAGCGTTCCGCGCGATGGTGCAGCCGCTGGGCACGATCCTGATCAACGTCGCGCTGGGGTCGGCGCTCGGCGCGGCCGTCGGCGTGGACGAACTGACCCTCGAAACCCGCTCGTTCAACCTCGAGACCGCCGAACCGATCCTGGCCTTCGCCGTCGCGGCCTGCGGTTATCTCGTGATCAACCTGGCGGTCAGCGGGGTCGTGCGGCTCGTCGAGCGAAAGGTCCGGGTGCTCCGGTGAACGACGACATCCTCTTCGACGCACTCGGCCCGAAAGCCAAGGCCCGGTTGCGCACTGTGTCCATCCTTTGTGGACTCGTGCTGCTCGGACTGCTTGCCCTCGTCCTCGTCAAACTCGGCGCCTCCGGCCAGCTCGACCCGGCCCGCTGGGCGATCCTCGTCGACGGCGCGATGCTGCGGTTCCTGGTGCAGGGCTTGGCGATGACACTGCTGGTCGGCCTGGTGTCCACGGTGCTGTCGGTCGCGATCGGCGTGCTGCTCGCACTCGGCAGGCTGAGCCGGAAGCGGTGGCTGAGCTGGCCGTCCGCCGCGGTCATCGAGTTCTTCCGCGCGATGCCGCTGCTGCTGATCCTGTTCTTCTTCATGTTCGGGCTGCCGATCCTCGGCGTCCGGGTGCCGATCTTCTGGCAGCTGGTGCTGGCGATCGTCGCGCACGCCGGGGCGATCTTCGCCGAGATCGTGCGCGCCGGGATCCTCGCCGTGGGCTGCGGCCAGAGCGAGGCCGGGCACGCGATCGGACTGCGGCACTGGGAGGTCATGACGTTCGTGGTGCTCCCGCAGGCGGCCCGCGCGCTCGCGCCCGCGCTGATCAGCCAGACCGTGCGGGTGATCAAGGAATCCAGCCTCGGCTACGTCGTCGGCATCGCCGAACTGCTCAACAACGGCAAGGTGCTCGGCGAGTTCAGCGGCGACTTCATCCAGGCCTACGTCGGAGCAGGGCTGCTCTACATCGTCGTCAACATCGCCCTCTCGCGGGTCGCCGAACGGCTCGCGAACCGCAAGAAAACACTCGTCCAGGAGCCTTCGTGACCTTCCCCTCCGCCGCCCCGTCCGCCGCGGGCCTCGACGCCCAGCGCGTGCGCGGCTTCCTGCACCGGCTGACCGCCGACGGAATCTCGCTCGACAGCCTGCTCGTCTACCGCTCGGGCAAGCTGGCCTTCGAACACTACTGGTGGCCCTACCGCAGCGACCGTCCACACACGACACACTCGGCGACGAAGTCCTTTGTCGGCACCGCAATCGGCCTCGCCCTGGACGAAGGCTTGCTGCGCCTGGACGACCGCCTGGTCTCGTTCTTCCCGGAACTTGTCCCGACCGACGCGTCGGAGCACCTGCGCGCCATCACCGTCGAAGACCTGCTGACCATGCGAACCGGCCACCGCGTCGGTCTGTCCGGCAAGACCTGGCGGCTGCTGAAGACCAGCTGGGTGCGGGAATACCTGCGCACCCCCGTGGATCTGCCGCCGGGCAAGACTTTCACCTACTCCAGCGCGACGTCGCACATGCTGTCCGCCATCGTGCAACGGGCATCAGGCCTGTCTGTGTACGACTACCTGCAGCCACGACTGTTCGAGCCGCTCGGTTTCACCGGACACACCTGGGACACCGACCCGGAAGGCATCTGCTCCGGCGGGAACGGCTTGAGCCTGCGCAGCATCGACTTCCTGAAATGGGGCGTCCTGCACCTGCACGACGGCCTCTGGCAAGGCGACCGGATCCTGCCCGCCGGATGGGTGCGCGAGGCCACCGCGTGGCACGTGCAGAACGCCGACGCCGGAAGCTGGAACGGCACCGAATTCGTCCCGTCCGCCTCCGCCGGAGACGAACGCCCGGAGGGTTACGGATACCAACTGTGGCTCGACGCCGACGGCGGATACCGGGCGTCTGGAATGTTCGGCCAGGACGTCTTCGTACTCCCCCAATACGACGCCGTTGTCGCCACGACAGGCAGCATCACGCACGGGAAGCACCGACTGCTGTCCGGTCTGGTGCATGACCTGCTGGTGCCCGCTTTTACCGGCACTCCTTCCCCTGCCGCCGATGCTTCGTTGGCTACCGAACTCGCTGTTGCTGCTCCCGCGCTTTCGCCGACCACCGTCGAATTGGACGGCCAGCGGTACGAATGTGAGTCCAATGAGGACGGACTGTCCGCTATCTCGTTCACTGTGGACGGTGATGTCCTTGTGGTGGCGTTGGACGACGATCGCGGCTGTCACTCAGTCCGTTGTGGACTGTCCACGTGGGTCGAGTCGGACACTGGTGTCACCACCTGGCAATTGCACCACTCGTACCAGGCCGACTCGACGCGTGTCCTCGCTGCCGCGCAGTGGCGTTCCCCGGGGGTGCTGGTGCTGGAGTGGTACTTCGTGGAATCACCGTTCCACGACACGGTCACCATCGAGTTCGGTGACGGCCAACTGCGGTGGCACCGTCGGACCAATGTGAACAGTGGGCCGACGGGGCGTCCGGTGGTTACCGCCAAGCTCGTCTGACGGCGTACGATCCCGCGGATGAGCCGGGTGGCCGGGATCGCCGAGCTCGTGCGGACGCGCGGGCGACGGATGGTGAGCGCCGCCGACGACGTGGACGAGGTCGTCGGCGCGTGCAGCACCGCCCTGCGTCCGCACGCGTTGCTGGTGCGCGATCGCCGGCTGTCCGCGCGGCTCGATCACCTCGCCGCCGGCTCGGTTTCGGTGAACCGGCTGCGGTACGGCGCGGCTGTGCGCATCTCGGAACTGGCTCCCGAACAGGACGAATTCCTGCTTTCGCTGCCGGTGAGCGGCCGGGCGCGGTTCGCTTACGGCACCACGAGCGCGGTGCTGCGGCCGGGGTCGGCGTCGGTGGTGAATCCGTACCGCTCGTTCCGGCTCGACTTCGACGACGCGTTCGACCAGGTCGTGCTGCGCCTCGACCGGCCGCTGGTCGAGCGGACCGCCGCACTGCTCGCCGGGACGCCCGGCACGGTCGCGGTGCAGTTCGACCTCCGGGCGGACACCGTCTCCCCCGGCGTGCTGGCGCTGGTCGAAGCGGCGATCCACCTTTCCGCCGAGGGCGCGCGGCCCGGGCATCTCGAGGCGCTGCTGGCCGAGGCCCTGTTGCTCGGCCACCCGAACACCCTCAGCGAAACCCTTGCCGCCGAGACGAAAGCTCCCTCGTCGGCGCGGGTCCGGCGCGCGATGGACTACCTGCTGGCGCACCTGCCGGAGTCGTTTTCGATGGCCGAAGTGGCCCGGCATTGCGGGGTGTCCCTACGCAGCCTGCAGATCGGCTTCCGCCGCGAAACCGGGCGGACCCTCAGCGAATGGCTCCGCGAACAGCGTCTCGACCGCGCCCGCGCGTTGCTGGCCGCGGCGGATCCCGCCGGCGCCACGGTGACCGCGACCGCGCTCGCTTGCGGCTTCGTGCATCTCGGCGATTTCGCCGCCCAGTTCAAACGCCGGTTCGGCGAATCGCCGTCTGCCGTATTGCGCGAAACCGACGACGGCAGTTCGCGCAGGCGATAGTCCCGGCACGGCGGGCCGCGCAGACTCTGCCCAACGCAAATCCGCGCTGCCAGAGGAGAACGCCGTCATGCCACTATCCACTGAGGACAAGCTCGCGATCGTCGAGCTCTCGAACGCCCAGATGCGCGCCCTCGACAACCACGACGTCGACGGGTGGGTCGATGCCTGGATCCCGGACGGGCAGTTCGTTTCCACCTACGGCACCTTCACCGGCCGCGCCGAGCGGGTCGAGTTCATCAAGGGCCACATCGCGGCGGGCAAGGAGGACGGCGCCCGCCACCTGCTGACGAACTACGTCGTCACCGGCGAAGCCGACCGCGCGACCGTCACCTGCCTGGTCGCCAAACTGCAGGTCGAAGCACCGCCGTTCGTCATCGCGACCGGCGTCTACCAGGACGTCGTGGTCCGCACCGCCGACGGCTGGCGTTTCGAATCCCGCCGCCTCGACATCGACCGCGGCGTCTTCGCCCGGGCCGAGGCGGCCGCGCGATGACCGGCTTGGCTGTCGAACGGTGGGGAGAATCCGGCCCGCCGATCGTGATGGTGCACGGCAGCCTGAATTCGGCCGCCGCCGCGTTCAGCGAGCAAAAGGTGCTTGCCGACCGGTTCCGGATCATCGCGCCGTACCGCCGGGGATACCGGCCCAGCCCGCCGACCGACCGGATCGACCCGGACCGCGACGCCGCCGACGTCGCCGAACTCCTGGGCGACGGAGCGCACCTGCTCGGCACGTCGATGGGCGGAGTGGTGGCCATGCGAGCCGCCGCGCTCGCGCCGGGCAAAGTCTGGTCGCTGACCGTGGTCGAACCGCCCGCGCTGCCGAACGGCGCCGGCCGCCCCGCCGCCGACCGGCTCGCCGACGCCCTTCGAAACTGCTGGGCGGCTGCCGAAGACAGCGAGCCGGCGACGTTCGTGGCCCGGTTCCTGCGGGTGTTGAACGTCGATCTGCCGTTGCCGTCGCCGCTTCCGCCCCCGTTGCTGGAGGCCGCCCGCAATCTGATGACGGAACGGCCTTGGGAAACGGGTGTCCCCGCGGAGGCGCTGGCCCGCGCGTCGTTCCCGAAACTCGTGGTGACCGGCGGCGGCACTCCGGGATTCGAGGCAGTCGCCGACGCCCTGGCGGAAACATTGCCCGCGAAGCGGGTGCTGTTCCCCGGCAGCCCGCACGCGGTGCAGCGGATCGGGCAACGGTTCAACGACGAGTTCCTGGCTCACCTGAGCCGTTGAGACGAGGGAGGGCCGGCCCGGCCCTCCCTCAGGCCCGCTCCCCCAGCGACCGCACGAACGCCTGCGTCGTCCGGTGTTTCGGCGCTCCCAAAACCTCCTCCGGCGTGCCGAGTTCGACTATCGTCCCGCCGTCCATCACCGCCACGCGGTCCGACACCTGCCGGGCGAAGCCGATCTCGTGGGTCACCACGATCATCGTCATCGTCCGTTCCGCGAGCCGCCGCATGACGCCGAGGACTTCGCCGACCAGCTCCGGATCGAGCGCGGACGTCGGCTCGTCGAACAGCATCACGTCCGGCTCCATCGCCAGCGCCCGCGCGATCGCGACGCGCTGCTGCTGCCCGCCGGACAACTCGCGCGGATACGCCGCGTGCTTCTCCGCCAATCCGACCGACGCCAGCAGCTCGTGCGCCTGCTCGGTGCACGCACTGCGCGGCCGGCGCAGGACCCGGGTGGGCGCTTCCAGGATGTTCTCCAGCACGGTCAGGTGCGGGAACAGGTGAAAGCCCTGGAACACCATTCCGAACCGACGACGCTGGCGAGCGGCGGCACGGTCGCTGAGCGGGTAGTACGTGTCGCCTTTGCGCGTGTAGCCGATCAGCTCGTCTTCGAGCCGGATCTCGCCGCCGTCCACCGTCTCCAGGTGGTTGACGCAGCGCAGCAGCGTGCTCTTGCCCGAGCCGGACGGGCCGATCAGGCACACCACCTCGCCCTGGCCGACGTCGAGGTCCACGCCGCGCAGCACCTCGAGCGGACCGAAGTTCTTGCGCACGCCGGACAGCCGCAGGAACGTCATCGCGAGTTCTCCTTGCCCAGGCGGCCCGCGGTGAACCCGCGGCCGAAACGGCGTTCGAGGTAGCGCTGGCCGATCATCGCGAGGCTGGTCAGCACGAGGTACCACAGGCAGGCGACCAGCAGCAGCGGAATCGTCTGGTAGGTGCGGCCGTAGATGAGCTGCACAGTGGTGAGCAGTTCGGTGTAGCCGACCACCGACACCAGCGAGGTGTTCTTGAACATGGTGACGAGTTCGTTGCTCAGCGGCGGGATGATCACGCGGATCGCTTGCGGCAGAACGACTCTCCGCAGTCGCTGCCGCCCGGTCATCGCGAGTGCGGTCGCGGCTTCCAGCTGTCCCGCCGGCACGGACAGGATCCCGGCGCGGAAGATCTCCGCGCTGTACGCCCCGAGCACCAGCGCGAGCCCGACGACCGCCGCGGAGAACTGCGAGATCAGCCGGTTCGTCGGCACGCTGAGGAACTCCGGGCCGAACGGGATGCCCAGCGACAGTTTCGGCAGCAGCGCGCCGAGGAAGAAGATCAGCAGGAGCAGCACCAGCGCCGGGATGGCGCGGATGAACCAGATGTAGGCGGTCGCGACCCAGCGCAGGACCGGGTCTCCGGACAGCCGCATCAGCGCGACGACGACGCCCACGACCAGCCCGGCCGCGCTGCTGATCAGGGTCAGCAGCACCGTGTTCAGCAGGCCGCGCAGGATGTCGGCCGAGAACAGGTAGCCCCCGACGAGCCGCCAGTCCCAGCGCGGATTGGTGATCAGGAAATGCGCGAACATCGCGGCCAGCACGAGCGCGACGCCCGCGGTGAGCCAGCGCGCGGGCTGCCGCCGCCGGGCGAACCGGACGCCCGCCGGGGCCTCGACCGGCGCGCGGGTGGAGGTGGGGATCGACATGAGGACTCCTTCGGGACAGCCCGGGCGGCGGCCGTCGCGGGGACGGCCGCCGAAGGGTCAGACGGTGACGAACTCGCCGAGCGTCCGTTCGGTGTGCGGATAGGGCGCGTCGTTCTCGTGCCCCGCGACGCCGAGCCCGGCCAGCGCGGCCACGATCTCCGCGCCGCGTTCGCCCGCCAGCTCGACCGCGCGGACGTTGTCCTCGATCTGCGCGATCCGGGTGGACCCGAACAGCACCGACGCCGTCGCCGGCTGCGCCAGGCAGAACGCGAGCGCGAGCTGCGACGGGCTCGCGTCGAACGAGGCCGCGATCTCCCGCAGCCGCGGCACGAGTTCCTTGATCCGCTCGCGGATGCCGCCGGTGTCGATGCCGATCTTGCGGCCGGGGTCGAGGTTCCCGGCGAGGATCCCGCCCTCCATCGTGTCGGAGGCGTGCAGCGAGATCCCGGTGTCGGCGAACAGCTTCTGGTACTCCGCGCTGTCCACGACGGACCGCCGGGCGACGCTGTACTTGAGCTGGACCAGCTGCGGCGTCGGAATCCCCTTCGCCGCGGCGTGGTCGCAGGCGGTGCTGAGATCGGCGGCCGACCAGTTCAGCGCGCCCCAGCTGCGGGCCCGGCCGCTGGTGACCAGCCCGGCGAGCTCCTCGGCGATCGCCGGGACGTCCATCCCCGGCCGGGGGTGCTCGGTGATGATGACGTCGACGTACTCGGTGCCGAGCCGGACCAGGGACTCGTCGAGCTGTTCGGCCAACGGCTGGCGCGGATAGTCGAAGTACCACACCTTTTCGGCGATCGCGTAGTCCTCGCGCGGTTTCCCGACGACGTCGAGGATCCGGCCGAGCAGCACCTCGGTATGCGGTTTGTCGCGGTAATAGGCGACGTCGAGGAAATCGATGCCGAGGTCGAACGCGCGCCGGACGAGCGCGACGCCCGCCTCGAACGTCATCCGGCTGTAGGTGTTCCACGACCCGAGCGACAGCGCGGAAACCTCGGGTCCCTCGCGGCCGATGCGGCGGTAATCCATGCGTTTCTCCTTCTTCGGTGGACCGGGCGGCTCAGAACCGGGAACCGTTGACCGCGATCCGGTCGACGGCGATCGAGCCCTGCCCCCATTCGTCGAGGATCTTGCGGTAGGCGCCGTCCTCGACGAGCTTCTGCAGCGCACGCTGCGCTGCGTCGCGCAACTGCTGGTCGTCCTTGCGGAACCCGGCCGCGTACGGCGCGAGCCAGTGCACGCCGTCGCCGGTCAGCTCGAACTGGCCGGGATTCTGTTTGATCAGGTAGTTCGCCGGCGCGATGTCGTTCCACGCCGTTTCGACGCGGTCGCTCTGCAGGGCCAGCACCATCGCCTGCCCGTCGGCGAAGGCGTTGATGTTCACCGCGGGCTTGCCCTTGCCGACGCACTCCTTGCTGACCCGCTGCGCGTCGGTCTCCTCGATCGACCCGCGCCCGATGGCCAGCGACCGGCCGCACAGATCGTCGATTCCCTTGACGCCGTGCGGGTTTCCGGAACGGACCATGAGCGCGGTGCCGCCGCGCAGGAAGTCGACGAAATCCATCGTGCCCTGCCGGGATTTGAAGTCCCCCACCGACATCACGGCGTCGAACCGTCCGGAAAGGACTCCCGGCATCACGTTGCCGCCCTCGGTCCGCACGACCTGCACGTCCAGTCCGAGCAGCTTCGTCCACGCCTTCGTCAGGTCGACCACCACGCCGGTGATCTCGATGTCGTTCTTGCTGTCGACGAAAGCGAGTGGCGGAACGCTCGCGCTGGTCGCGACGGTGATCGTCTTCTTGTCCCGGTACCGCTGCGGCACCAGCGCGCTGAGACCGGCGTCGACCTGGACCGCGGCCTCCGCGCCGGCCCCTTTCTTCTGCGCGCCTTCCGGTGCGGGCTCCTGCGGAGCGGCACACCCGCTCAACGCCACGAGTGCCGCGCACGCGGCGGCGACGCGCCCTCGGGTTCGGTGTCGCATCGAGACCTCCATTGCTCTCTCGGACGCCGGGAACGCTAGAAGCCGCTCCGGAACATTGTCAAGGCTTTGACGTTCAACCTTTGACAATCTCGCGGAACCTGGCATGATCGAGAGGCGTGAGGGAGCCCGAAGCCGCCGAACCGGATTACTGGACCTTCGTCGACCACGCGGTCCGCTCGGTGAGCGAAACCCTGCCCGAGGTCGACCCGGACGCGATGCGCCTGGTGATGACCCTGCACCGGGCCGCCGACCTGCTGTCTTACGACCTGCACGCCCGGCTCGGCGAGATCAAGCTGAACGAATCGGCGCAGCTGAGCAGCACCGGTCTGCGGCTGCTGCTGGTTCTGTCGGCGTCCGGCCCGCTGGAACTGCGCCGGGTGGCGGCCCTGTCGGGCATGAGCCGCGCGGCCGTGTCAGCCGCGGTGGAGAACCTCGCCTCGAACGGCCTGGTCGGGAAGGAACCGTCGCGGGAAGACCGGCGGACGGTGCTGTTGCACCTGACCCCGGAGGGGCAGAAAACGTTCGCCCGCTGCTTCGCGGCCTACAACGCGGGAGAGCAGCATTGGGCGGCAACGCTGACGGCCGAGGAACGGGGTCAGCTGGTCGGGTTGCTGACGAAGTTGATGCAGACCAAGGACGTGCAGCGGCGGGCGTGACGGCGGAACTCCTCAAGCGTCTGAGCCGAACCGACCCCCGCGAGTCACTTGCTTACCCCTGATCGGACTACTCCGAGGTTTCACGCCCAGCGCGACGAGGTATCGCTGCGGACGACGACGTCGTTCTGAGGAGGAACCATGCACGCACAGCGCGGAGACTGGCTGGTCGTGAAGGGAATCCACGTGGACGTGCCGGAGCACCGGGGCCGCATCGTGGCGGTGGGCTCGCCCGACGGAGGGCCGCCGTTCACCGTCCGCTGGCAGGGCGCGGACCACGAATCGACGGTCTTCCCGGGCCCGGACGCGATCGTGCTGACCGACGCGGAGATGGCCGCGCAGGACGAACAGGCCCGGGAGCGGGTCGAGGGGCTGGGCGCGTTGCAGCACCATCTCCCGAGCGGCACGTAACAACCGGCGCACGCACGGCGATCCAGAGCGGGCAAATGCCGTCCGTCGAAGGTCGCCTATGTCGTTCTATCTGCGTACGAGGGTCAAGGTCGGTCCGCTGCGGGTAAGCATGTCGCGGGCCGGGCTCGGCGCGTCCGTCGGCGTGCCCGGGTTCCGCGTCGGCACCGGTCCGCGCGGTGCTTACGTCACTCTCGGCGGCGGGCTGGTCAGTTATCGGACGACGACCCGGTCAACGGCTCCGAGCGCACCGCCGCTGCTGCCCGCGAGCGACGTCGTCATGGCCGATATCACCGGCGCGACCACCCTCGAAATGGCGGCCGCCGATTCGAGCGAGTTCGTCGGCCAGCTCAATGCCGCGGCACGGTCGATGCGATGGTGGCCGTGGGTCCTGGTGCTCGCGCTCGCGCTGGCGGGCGCGTCGCTGTGGACACTGCTGGCCGGGGTGCCGCTCACGGTGTGGGTTTTCTTCAAGGACCGGATCCGGCGGACCGTTGTGGTGTTCTACGACGTGCAGGACGCCGAGGAGGCGCAGCGGTTCCAGGGACTGGTCGACGCCTTCGGACCGGTGCGGGAGGCGCGGCGGGCGTGGCACGTCGTCGCGTCGGGGGCGTTGTCGACGACGCGTCAGCACAAGGTGAACGCCGGAGCGTCCGCGCTGGTCAAGCGGCACTCGCTGGACCGCGGCATCGGCGGCCCGCCGCAGCTGTCCGCGAACATCGCCGTCCCGTCGCTCGCCACGAGCCATCGGGCGGTCTATTTCCTGCCCGACCGGGTTCTGCTGCGCGAAGGCAAGCAGTACGCCGACGTCCAGTACGGAGAGCTGCGGATCGAGGCGGACGTCCAGCGGTTCATCGAGAGCGGTTCGGTGCCCGGCGATGCCCGCGTCGTCGGGCACACCTGGCAGTACGTCAACGTCAAGGGCGGGCCGGACCGGCGCTACAAGAACAACCGGCGGCTCCCCGTCCTCGAATACGGATCGGTGCGGCTTTCGGGGCCGAACGGCTATCGCGCGACCTTCGACTTCTCGACGCCGCGAGCCAGCTCGGCGCTGGCGCGATCGTTGCGGGCGATGACCGCGCCCGTCGCACCGCCGGTGGTGGTCGCACCGCCTGCGGCACGGCCCAAATCGGGTCGGATCCAGGACGCGCCGGCCGCCCCGCTGATCCGGCGGCGGCTGTCTGCGGACGGACGAATCGCGATCGTCGGCGAAGCGCATTACCAGCCCGCGCTGCAGCGGGCGGCGAGGGGGATCGCCGCCGGTGACGGCTTCGACCAGCACCTCCCGGCCGTCGCGCTTCTCGTGCCGGAACCGCAGAACCCGCACGATCTCCACGCCGTCCGCGTCGACGCGATCCACCCCGGAGGAACGGAAACCGTCGGCTATCTGTCCCGTTCGGACGCCCGCAGTTACCAGCCCGCTCTCCGTGCGCTCGGCAAAAGCGGCTTCGCCGGCACCTGCCCGGCGCGGATCACCGGCGGCGGAAACGGCCGCCGCTACGGGATGTACCTGCACCTCGCGGGCCCGGACGCGCTGGAGATCACCAATCTGCTCGCCGAGGCCGATCTTCTGGCACCGGAGCGGACGGTCACCGTCACCAAGGAGGAAAACCATCAGAAAACCTTGCGGCACTACCATTCCGGCGTGCTGCGCACAATCGTCGCCGCCGAGCTCGCACCGTCCACTGTGTCCAGTGGCAAGCACAAGGGTTCCTACGCGATCGAGGTCCGGCTCGACGGTCAGCGCGTCGGCGAACTGACCGCGGCGATGAGCGCTCGCTATCGGCACCTCGTCACTGGCGTCCCGCGGTGCGAAGCGTTCATCACCAGCGGCGACCGCGGATTTCAGATCGACCTCCGGCTCCCGAAGACCGACCCTGCCCCGCGCTGAGGCTATTTCCCCACCCGGTTCCCGATCCACCGCCCGACCTCGATCAACACCAGCCCCACCGCCGCGCAGCCCACTGCCGTCAGCGTGTACCTGGTGTTGCTCGGATCCAGCTGGAAAATCTCCCGGGTCCACGGCAGCAGGAACATCAACGCCGAAACCACCGCCATGGTCGCGACCAGCGCCGCCTTCCACCACGTGTACGGCCGCGCGACCACTGCCAGCACCCACAATGCCAACGCCATCAGCGTCATCAACGCCGTAGTGCTCGCCTGCACCTGCGCGGCGTTAGTGGTCGCATGCCCCGGATGCACCAGGATGTACGACACGAACGACGCCGCCCCGATCACCACCCCGGCTGGAATTGCCATTCGCAGCACGCGGCCGACGAAGCCGGGGCGCGCGCGGTCGTTGTTGGGAGCCAGCGACAACACGAACGCGGGCAGCCCGATCGTGAACCAGCCGACGATCGTGACATGCCGGGGCAGGAACGGATACGGCATCGCGTCCTGCCCGATCAGCCCGGGCACGCCGACGATCAACGCCAGAAGCACCGAGTACACCGTCTTGGTGAGGAACAGATTCGCGACGCGTTCGATGTTCCCGATCACCCGGCGACCCTCGCCGACGACATGCGGCAGGGTCGCGAAAGCGTTGTCCAGCAAGACAATCTGCGCAACGGACCGCGTCGCCGGGCTGCCCGCGCCCATCGCGACGCCGACATCGGCATCCTTCAAGGCGAGCACATCGTTGACCCCGTCGCCGGTCATCGCGACGGTATGCCCGCGAGCCTGCAACGCGGCGACCATCGACCGCTTCTGTGCCGGGGTCGCGCGGCCGAACACCGCGGTCTCTTCGAGCTGCGAAGCCAACTTCCCGGGGTCTTCGGACAGCGTCCGCGCGTCGACCGGAGCCTCGCCGCCGGGCAGGGCCAGCGCGCGGGCCACGCCGCCGACCGACACCGCGTTGTCGCCCGAAATCAGTTTCACCGCAACGCCTTGGGCGGCGAAGTAGTCCAGCGTCTCGCGAGCGTCGCCGCGGATCTTCTGTTCCAGTACGGCCAGCGCCACCGGCGTGACCTTGCCCGGCCCGTCCGGCGCGTCGACGGCGTTCGCGGCCCTGCCGAGCAGCAGCACCCGCAGGCCCTGCGCGCCGATCCGTTCCGCTTCCGCGCGTTCCTCCGACTCGGCCGGCAGCAGCACGTCCGGCGCGCCGAGCACCCAGTCGCCGTGCTCGCCGAACGCCGCGCCGCTCCACTTCCGCGCCGACGAGAACGGCACCACGGCGGTCGGCGTCCAGTCCGGCGCGGACGGGCAGCCCTCGGCGATCGCGACCAGGCTGGCGTTCGGCCGCGGGTCGGCTGCGGCGAGCGCGGCCAGCACCGTCTCGGGAGCCTCGCCCGCTTCCCGCAGCCGCCGCAGTTCGGACAGCCGCATCGTGTTCTCGGTGAGCGTGCCGGTCTTGTCCGCGCAGACGACGTCGACGCGGGCGAGGCCCTCGATCGCGGGCAGCTCGTTGACCAGGCACTGCCGCCGCCCCAGCCGGATCACGCCGACCGCGAACGCGACCGACGTCAGCAGGATCAGCCCCTCGGGCACCATCGGGACGAGCGCCGCGACCATCCCGCGCAGCGCGTCGGGCAGCTGCTGCGAACCGGAGAGCTGGTTGTAGATCGACAGCGCGCCCGCCGGGACCAGCAGGTACGTGATGACCTTCAGGATCTTGTTGATCCCGTTCCGCAGCTCCGAATCGACCAGGGTGAACCGGCCCGCCTCCTCGGCGAGCTTCGCCGCGTACGCTTCCGAGCCGACCTTCGTCGCCCGGTACGCGCCGTTCCCGGCCACCACGAAACTGCCGGACATGACCGGGTCGCCCGCGCGCTTCACCACCGGGTCCGACTCGCCGGTGAGCAGCGATTCGTCGACCTCGAGCGCGTCCGCGGACAGCACCTCGCCGTCGACCACGACCTGGTCGCCCGCGCCGACCTCGATCACGTCGTCGGCCACGACCTCCTCCGGGGCCAGCTCGCCGCTGACCCCGTCGCGGCGCACGCGCGGGCGCACCTGGCCGACGATCGCGAGCCGGTCGAGCGTCCGCTTGGCGCGCAGCTCCTGCACGATGCCGACGACGCTGTTCGCCACGATCACCCCGGCGAACAGCCCGTCCAGCAGGTAGCCGGTGGAGAAGATGATGACCGCGAGCACCGCGAAGATCGCATTGATCCGGGTGAAGACATTCGACCGGACGATCTCCCACGCGCTGCGGCTCGTGCGCGAGGGCACGTCGTTGGTCCGTCCCTCGGCGACCCGCTCGGCCACCTCGGCCGCGGTGAGCCCGCGCGTGCTGTCCTGCGTGAGCAGGCCGTCGTCCCCTGGCATGGCTTCGACCTTACGCAGTTTCCGGGCAAAACCGTCACGTCGCCGCCCCTGGCGGGTCCGCCCGTTCGGGTGACTCGGCGCAGCTCACCGGCCGAGGCGGGTCGCGCGGACCTCCCGGGTTCCGATGAGATCGAGGTGCACCTCGCGCCGCGCGAACCGCCATTCGCCGCCGGTTTTCGCGTAGCGGTCGAGGTAGTGGAGATGCCACACCGCGTCGGCGAATCGGCCGTCGCGCGGGCTGACGTGATGGGCGACGCAGGTGACCCGTCCACGCGCGGCGGCGGGATGGTCGCCGGGGTCGAAGACGACGCCGGTGATGCTGTGCGCGGTCAGGGACACCTCCTCAAGGACGGACAGGGCGGCAACCACGCCTTCGGGACCGCGATGTTCCCGGACCGGACCGAAGTCGCGCGGCGGATTCGGCAGGACGAGCACTCCGTCGTCGCCGAACAGCTGGGCGACGCCCGCGAAATCCCGCTCGTCGACGCGCGCGGCGTAACGGTGCACGAGATCGTGCAGCGCGATCCACTCCGCCACGGGGATCACCCGCGTTTCCTCGAACGACCGGTCAGTGCGATGAAGGAGAAGAACACCGGGCCGAGCTTATGGACCACGACGGCATAGCGGCGGCACGCGTCCCGGAGACCGGGAGACGGTTCAGCTCAGCCACTGCTTCGGCGGCGGGTAGACGTACCGCGCGATGGTCGTGCTGACCCAGCCGATGCAGAAGCCGCCGAACACCGGCAGCACCAGCTGCACCTCGTGTCCGCCGCGGAGCAGGCCGGTGAGCAGGAAGACGAGCCCCCACGCGACGAGCAGGCCGACGCTGTAGGTCCAGTAGTTGCGATACCTGCGCATAACGGCCTCCCGATGCTCTCGTCCCCGAGTGTTCCTCGCTCAGGTCTCGATTGCAGGGTCACCGGGAGGTTTTCGGCATTCGGCGCAGTTCAGACCAGCACGCAATCCCCGCATTTCGGGCCGTCGCGGTCCGGGGCCGCCCGATAGAAAAGACAGCAGCTGCGGCGACGGAATCGGCCGTTCTCCCGAGTCGCGGTACCGGAAAGTTCCGGCAATTCCTCCAGCGCGGCGACAATTCCGGCAACCCGGTCAGTCCACTCCGGACGCTCGGACCGCAGCACCGTCACCGCCCCGTTCAGCGCCGACGCCACGTTCCCCCGTCGGACGTTCCGCGCCAGCGAGAACTGCGCCATCGCTTTGTCCAACCGTGCCAACGGACCGCGCAAGACCCGCGATGCGAAGGCACTGACCACATCGGACTCAACCGGCAGGTTTTCCTTCAACGACAACGGAAAGGCACCACCGAGCTTCGGCTGCCACCACGCCGTCGAGTAGTCCGGCACCGCTCCTGCACCAACAGCAAGACCCAGCGCGGGCGAGAGGATCCGCGCCGCCAGCCCGAGATGCGCGATCGACGCCGCGACCCGCAGTTCCACGAAATCGCCGCCGAGCACGGCCCGGTTCTGCGCGACGCGTTCGCGCAGCACCGGGCCGTCGTCCAGAACCTCGGACAACGGACGCCACGGCTCCGCCGGTTCCTCGGCCGAATGCGTGTCGACAGCGAAGAACGGGCCCAGTCCGGTCAGCGGGTTCACGCCTCGACGGTAACCGCGCGCCCGCGGTCGAGCACGCGTTCGGCGAGCGGGCCGAACACGAGCGCGATGGTCCCCCACAGGATGACCTGCGCCAGCACCGAGTACAGCCGGAACCCGACGAGCGTGTCGGCGGGAAACCCGGGGTACACGATCTGGCCGTCGGGACCCTTGAGCGGCAGCGGGGTTTCGCTGGTCTGCGGGCCGTACTCGGCGACGTTGCTCGCGAGCGAACCCAGCGAGGGCAGCACCGCCATCAGCAGCGCGCACAGCACCACGAACCCGGCGCCCGCGACGAGCGTCGCGTTCCAGTTGCCCAGCTTCGGGGCGAGCCGCTTGCCCGCGACGACGGCCGCGACCAGGAAGATCACCGACGCGACGACCATCGTCAGGTACAGCCCGGTGCGCGCGCCGATGGTCGCTTCGTGCCCGATCGCCGGCGGGTTGGCCGGGTATTTCAGGAACGGCACGAGGTACAGCGACAGGAATCCGGCCCCGGCGACGAGCACCGCCAGCACCCGCGCGCGGATCCGGCCGACGCGGCCCAGCAGCACGGTGTACGTCACCGCGAACAGCAGGCCCATCGCAACGCCGAAGAGCACCATGCCGAGCCCGATGCCGAGGTTGCCCTGCACGGCACGGCTGAAGATCTCGTGCCCCTCGTGCTCGGTCGGCATCCCGGCGGCCTTGTCGAGCGCCATCTGCGCCTCGTCGCGGCCGGATTCGTAGTCGATGGCCGCCTGGGTCAGCGGTTCGGCGAAGATCCGGGCGAAGACGAACGCCAGCAATCCGCCCAGCGCTCCGGCGAGGAGGCCGCGCAGAATCAGCTTGTTCTGCATTGTTCGGTTGTCCGTTCCGGGCGCGTCAGTGGCAGGGGAAGCCGAGGAAGTGCCGCGCGTCGTGGACGAACTCGTGCACGTGCGTGTCGCTGCCGAAGATCGAGACCGCGCCCTGGTCGACGCCGATGAAGTAGTACAGCAGCAGCGCGCCGACGATGGTGGCGCCGAGCAGCAGCGCGGCTTTCGACACGGGCAGAACGACCGGGGTGGACCGGTCGGCCGGAATGGTGGCCATGGCTCTCCTTCGGGATGACGCGTCCCTTGCGGGTGGACCTGACGACGGCTCCTCGACCTGACTCGCCCGGGATGGGCACACAGTGGCGCGACCGTGCCGGAATCTCACCGGCTTCGGGAAGCCGTCGCGCGAGAAGCACCGTACGGCGGTGTCCCGCCGGTCGTCAATCGCCCGAGCGTCCGGAGTGTCCGCTATCGCCTGGTTTGCACAGCCAGTGTGCGCGGGGTCGCACCGAACGGAGCAAGGCCGCTCACGCGGGGTCCAGGCATCGCGCCGGCGAGGCAGGCAGCTCCGCCAGCCGGCTGCCGTCGGCGAACAATTCGGCGAGCCCGAGACCGGCCAGCGAGCACGGCAGCTCGACGAGCCGGCCCCGGTCGGCCTCCGGCTTCTCGAGACCGCCGATGTCCGCCACCCGCCGCGGGACTTCCGTCAGCGGCAATCCAGCGTCGTCTCCCCGGCGGCGAGCGCGGCGTCGATGCGGCGGTTCGCTTCCTCGGTCCCCATGGGGGCAAGTCAATCAGGTCCGCGCGCGAGGCGTTGCGCGGTCGGCGGGAAAGCTATACCGTGCCTGAACTAGAACAGGTTATAGTTTCGGCGGGGCGCGGGACGAGGAGCGGACATGGCAGCCAGGGTGGCCCGGAAGAGCGAAGCCGACTACGTGGTCGTCGGGTCGGGCAGCTCGGGGGCTGCCGTCGCCGGGCGGCTCGCGGAGTCCGGGGCCAGCGTGATCGTGCTCGAAGCGGGCAAGAGCGACGAGCAGCTGCTGTTGCGCAAACCGGGGTTGGTCGCCCCGTTGCACGCGGTGCCCCAGCTGAAGAAAATGAGCGACTGGGGCTTCAACTCGGTGCCGCAGAAACATGTTCTCGATCGGCGCATGCCGGTGCCGCGCGGGAAGGTGCTCGGCGGCTCCAGTTCCGTCAACGGGATGGTCTACGTCCGCGGCAACCGGGCGAATTTCGACTCCTGGGCGGCCGAGGGCAACACCGGCTGGGACGCCGACAGCGTCAACGCCGCGTACAAGCGCATGGAGGACTTCGAGGACGGCGAGAACGCCTTCCGCGGCGCGGGCGGGCCGATCAAGATCACCCGCAACAAGATCCCGCAGGAAGGCACGCTGCAGTTCCTCGACGCGACGGCCGACGCGATCGGCTGCGACATCATCGACGACTACAACGGCGAATCGCAGGAGGGCGTCAGCCGGATGCAGCAGAACGCTGCCGACGGCCTGCGCTACAGCGCCTCGCGCGGCTACCTGCACCACCTCGCGCCCCGGACGCTCGAGATCCAATCCCGGGTGTTCGTGCGGAAAGTGGTGATCGAGAAGGGCCGCGCGACCGGCGTCGAGGTGACCGACGCCAACGGCACGCGCCGCACGGTCCGGGCGGGCAAGGAGGTCATCCTCGCCGCCGGGTTCGTCGGGTCGCCGCAGCTGCTGATGCTGTCCGGGATCGGGCACGCCGAGCACCTCAAGGAGCACGGCATCGACGTGCTCGCCGATCTGCCGGTCGGCGACAACCTGCACGACCACATGTTCCACGCGCTGACATTCCAGGTGTCCTCGTGCAAGAACAAGGGCACCGCACCGTATTTCGCCCGCGGGATGGCCCGCGAGCTGCTCAAGCCGGGTTCGACGTTCCTGGCGAACTCGGTGTTCGAGGCGCTCGCGTTCCTCAAGACGTCGCAGGCCGCGGACGTCCCGGACCTGCAGCTGCACCTGCTGCCGTGGGCGTACGTGTCGCCGAACCAGGACGCGCCGGTCCGGCATCCGGTCGACAAGCGGCCGGCGCTGACCGTGCTCACCACGCTGATCTATCCGAAGAGCCGCGGCACGATCCGGCTCGCCTCGGCGGATCCGGCCGCTGCGCCGCTGATCGACCCGCAGTACCTCTCCGACCCGGCCGACCTCGAGGTGCTCGGCGAGGGATCCGAGATGGTGCGCGAGATCTTCGCTTCGAAGGCGTTCAAGGGCTCGGTCAACGAGGAGATCCACCCCGGCAAGCAGCTGCGCGGCCAGGAACTGCGCGACGCGATCCTCAACCGCGCGACGTCGGTCTACCACGGCGTCGGCACCTGCCGGATGGGCGTGGACGACCTGGCCGTCGTCGGGCCCGACCTCAAGGTGCGCGGGGTCGACGGGCTGCGGGTCTGCGACGCCTCGATCATGCCGTCGATCACCGGCGGCAACACCAACGCGCCCTGCATCATGATCGGCGAAATGGGCGCGCAGCTGGTCCTTTCCGGCAACTGACGGGAGCGCGAGACCCATGACCCTCACCCCGGTCCGGCCCACCCGCCCGGCTTCGGCGACCGATGAATTCCTCCGCGGGCTCGTCGCGCGCGTGCCGGGTTCGGGCGGCGCGGTGTGGCCGCTCACCGAGGTCTACACCAGCGACGTCCTGGTGGACCTGCCGCAATCGACGCCCTCGGACATCGAGCAGGCGTTCGCCACCGCGCGGACGGCGCAGAAGAAATGGGCCGCGACGCCGCTCAAACAACGGCTCGCGGTGTTCCGGCGCGCGCATGCGCTGTTCATCGACCGCGCACGCACGATCGCCGACTTGATCCAGGTCGAAAGCGGAAAGAACCGGCGGATGGCGATCGAGGAAACGTGCGATCCGCCGATGATCATGAGCCATTATCTGCGGCGCGCGCCTAAACTCCTGGCTCCGACACGGCGCGGCGGACCGGTGCCGCTCGTGTCGTCCTCGACCGAGATCCGGGTGCCCAAGGGCGTGGTCGGGATCATCGCGCCGTGGAATTTCCCTTTCGCCACTGGCATTTCCGACGCTATTCCGGCGCTTATGGCGGGCAACGCGGTGGTCTTGAAGCCGGACAACAAGACCGCGCTTTCGCCGCTGTACGGGGTGCAACTGCTCGAAGAAGCCGGGCTGCCGCGGGGCCTGTTCCAGGTCGTGTGCGGCGAGGGCCCGGACGTCGGCCCGACGCTCATCGACCAGGCGAACTACGTCATGTTCACCGGCTCCACCGCCACCGGGAAGGTGATCGGCGAGCAGGCCGGCCGGAACCTGATCGGCTGCTGTCTCGAACTCGGCGGCAAGAACCCGATGATCGTGCTCCCGGACGCCGATTTCGCGGACGCGGTTCCGGGCGCGGTGTTCGGCGCGTTCGGGAACACCGGGCAGATCTGCATGCACATCGAGCGGATCTACCTGCCGGAGTCGCGCTACGAGGAATTCAAGGAAGCCTTTGTCGCCAAGGCTTCTTCGCTCGACGTACGGGCGGCTTACGATTTCGGCCCGGAAATGGGTTCGCTGGTTTCGGTGGACCACATGAACCGGGTCAAGTCCCATGTGGACGATGCGGTAGAAAAGGGAGCCACCGTCCTGTGCGGCGGCCGTCCCCGGCCGGATCTCGGCCCGGCGTTCTTCGAGCCGACCATTCTGGAAGGCGTCACGAAGGACATGCTGTGCGGCGTCACCGAAACATTCGGCCCGGTGGTGGCCTTGCATCGGTACCGGACGGTGGACGAGGCCGTCGAATTGGCCAATGACACCGATTACGGGCTGAACGCTTCGGTGTGGGGCAAGGACCTTCGCGCAGCTTCCGCGGTGGCGGCCCGGTTGGAGACGGGCAACGTCAACGTGAACGACAGCCTGGCGACGGCGTACGCCGCCAAGGGGACTCCGTCCGGCGGCGTGAAGACATCCGGAGTCGGTGCCCGGCACGGGGATCAGGGGCTGTTGAAGTACACCGACGTGCAGAACCTGGCGGTGTTGAAGAAGCCGGTGATGAGCCCGCGGCCGGGGCAGAAATACGAGAAGTACGTGGAAGGAATGCTCTCCGGACTGAAGATGATGCGGCGGCTCAGGATCCGGTAGCCGGTCATTCTTCGAGAACCGGTATCCGGTCGGCGAGCACGCTGAAGTACGGCTGGCTGCGCCAGTTCTCACGGTTGCCGATCACATACAGCCGGCGCTTCGCCCGCGAAACGGCGACGTTGAGCAGGTTCGGTTTCTCCGCGGCCCATGCTCGCGCCCGCTCCCGGTGGTCCGGGGTGCCGAGCACGAGAATCACCACGTCGGATTCCTTGCCCTGCATGGTGTGCACGGTGCCGACGTTCGTCTTGGCGAACTCCTCGCCCAGCACGTCGCGGCCGATTCCGCGCGAACCGCGCACGACCGCTCGGAACGGGCTGGCCACCCGGATGTCCTGAGCCTGGACGCCGTCCCGCCGGAGCTGCCGGAGCAGGTCGGCGAGCGCCTCGCCTTCGGCGGGCAGCCAGTGCTCTTCCGACGCGCCGGACTGCACGTGGATCCACCCGTTCCGCCCTGGGAACTCTCCCTCGTGACGGGTCCCGTACACCATGAGGGTCCCGCCGTAGGCGATGTCGTTGGAAATCTCGAACATCGGCCGGTCGCACCGGCGATGCACTCGCAGCGGCGCGCCCACCCAGGCGGCGCCGCTGCCGTCCGAGTCCGCGAGCGCGGTGCCGTACCGTGCCATCCGGTCGGCGATCTGCTGCGCCGACGCGGCGTCCGGCAACCACTGCTCGTCCACCTGGCAATGCCGGCGAAGGACCTCCTGCGCTGACGACGGCAGCGACACGATCGGCTCGAGCTGCCGCGGATCGCCCACGATCACCGACCGCCGGGCCCGCCAGATCCCGCCGACGACTTCCTGCTGCGTCGCCTGTCCCGCCTCGTCGATGAACAGCCAGCCCAGCGATTCCCGGCCGAGTCCCGCGAACAGCCGCGGCAGGGACGAGAAGGTGGTCGACACTACCGGCACGACCATGAACAACGCCTGCCACGCCGCGAGCAGAACGGCGGGCTCGGGCTTGACCCGCCCCTTCAGGTACGCCTCGATCGCGGCCAGGTTGTCGCGCAGTCGCGGTTCGGCTCCGAGCACGAACCTTTTGTGCAGCCGCAACGCTTCGAGAAACAGGCGGCTGCGCGCCGCGGTGAACTCGGCGTCGGCCCAGGGCGCGCAGCCCTGGAACTCGTCGTCGCTGTCGAAATCCAGCGGGAACGGCACGTTCCCCGGCCAGCGCCGGCGGCCTTGCTCGATGCGCGCGCACACATCGGCGAACGTCCGCTCGGCCGCGTCCCTCACCTGCACCGCCTGCTGCCAGGCCGCGGTGGCGGCAGCCAGCTCCGCTTGCCAGCCGGCCGCGACCCGGTACGCCTGTTCGCACCCCTGTTTCGCTGCCGCGCGACGGCCCCGAAGCTCGTCAGCGAGGCTCGCCCACTCGCGGCCCGCTCTGAACCAGGTGGACAGCTGGATCCAGAAGCCGGGCCGGCTGAGCGCGTGGTGCTTGGACTCCTCGTCCTCGTCCGCGAACACCTTCCGGGCCTGCTCCAGCGCCCGTTCCGCCGTGGTGACCTGACCTCGCGCGTGCTCGCCCCGGCGAGCCGCCGCGACGACCTGGTCCGCCGCCGTGTCGCGGGCGGCCCGGCATCCGGGATGCGCGGCCACGGCGTCGGCGACTGCCTGTCGTTCCGCAGCGAGCCGCCGAACGTCGGCCAGAGCGTCCTTGAACCGCTTGACCGCGCGGGCCCAGTCCGCGGCCGTTTCGGGTTTCCGTTGCGCCTGCTGGAGGATGTGCAGCATTCCGGAGAGCTTCTTCTTCGCCTGCTCCGGCGAGCCGTTCTGCCCGGCAGGTTCCGGCCGGCTCTGGCCGTCTCCCCACCAGAACCGGCTGGCGAACCGGTTCCGGTTCTTCATGCTGCCGAGCGTCGCGGCCATCAGTCCCCACGCCGGGGCGTCGAGGACGTGCGACGCGAGGTCGGCGAAGTAGTCCGCGTCCAGTGCTTCGGCCGCGGCTCCGCCCACAGCCTTGACCCCGGGAATTTCGGCAGTGACGTTCTCCGCCGCGCCGTTGTTCGCGGTGGCGAGCACCACCTCGAACCCGGTCAGTTCGGGCCGCGGGCGGTACACGTAAGCAGTGTGCTTCGCATTCAGGGCGACGCTGCCGACCTGCCCGGCGAAGGCGTCGACCGGGTGGTGCAGCGCGGCGAGCCGTTCGGCCCGGCGGACGACGATGCCCGCGAGCACGTCGCGCAGCATCGTCGTCTTCCCGGTCCCCGGCGGGCCGTTCACCGCGAACAGCCCGCTGCTGTCGGCGAGTTCGGCGAAAATCCGGTCGACCGCGAACTGCTGGCTCAGCACGAGGGGCTTTCCGACGTCGGTCGGCCACCGGCCGGGCGGAATGCTGCCGGGGGTCACGCCCGCTACGACCGCGTCCGGGCTTGCCCGCACGTCGACCCGGTCGGCGACGGGAAGGGCGTGCGGCGCGGTCAGGTACCGCAGGAGACCTGGGCCAGCGTTCCCGCTTCGCAGCTCTTGTTCGATCCTGCCCAGATCCTTCGCGATGAAGCTGTTGAGGAAGTTCTGCTCGCCCGCCTCGGCCGACTCCCGGACCGGCACCCGGACGCACTTCACGCGGACCCCGGACGGCCGCAACGCGGCGAGACCGAGCTCTCCTGCCAGCGAAGACACCAGCCGGTGCACATCGGCCGCGGTGAGCCGCGGCCAGCCGTCCTCCTCTTCCGGGGGCGGCTCCTCCGCCGCGGAGCCGGACGGCTGCTTCTCCGCTGCCTTCTCTCGCGTGCGCGGGGTCAGCAGCTTCTCCGCGAACGCGCCGGCGACGCTGCCGGCGATCCCGCCGATGACGGGGCCGGCGACCGAACCCACCGCTGCGGCAGCCACCGTCGTCACCGCGGTCCCGGTGGATTTCGCCCCCGTCTTCCACGCTTCGGCCGCGGCGTTCTTGACGTGGTCCCCGGCGGCCCGCGCGACCTTGCCCATCATCGATCCGCCCGTCTCGGCACGGTCGTCGTCCTCCGGCGGAGCGGTCTTCGCCGACGGCGGGACCAACCGGTCCAGCTGCCTGGCGAACTCGCGTTCCTCCGCCTCGAATCCGTCCAGCCAGTTCCGCGCGCCCGGCCCCGGCGAGCGCGTGCGGCCGACGGCCCATGCGCAGGCGGACAAGGTCGCGGAGTTCTCCACCAGGCAGCCCTTGTCGTCCACGGTGAACGCCAGCAGCGCGGTGTTCCCGTCGAGCCGCCCGTCCGGTTCCTTGGCGTCGCGACCCAGAACCCGCACGAGCTCGTCCCGGACCGCCGACAGTTCGTACAAGCCGCCGTACACGGCGAACTGCCAGGTCGTCCGGGGTCGCACCGGAAGGCGCCACACCGGATGGCCTTCTTCCCAGGGCGCCAGGCCGCGCGGAGAAAGGTCGAACACCACCTGATCGCTGTCGGCGCCCGGCCGGGTGTTCGGTTTCTTCGGCACGTCCTGCGGAGTGAACATTTCGACCATCCGCCAGAATCGCACGATTTCCGCCGCGCGAGCGCCGTCGCCCACCAAGACCCCCTCGTTCCCTTGCCCGGACGCGACTGTACCCGCGACGATCATCTGCTTTTCCGGCGGCCATTCCGTGGAATATTCCAACTCGCCGAACCGCAATGATTCGCTTGTCAATTGCGATTTCAGGGGCAGGAATCCGGAATTACTACGAATTCAACGGAACGGACTCGGCAAGTTCGATCGCCGACACCGGTCAAGCCTTCGCCGCCGCAATGGACTGACGCACGACCTGGACCACCTTGCCGTCCGCCTCGGTCAGCCCGTTGAGCCGGGCGCGGCGCGTCAACAGGCCGCCCAATACCAGCTCGACCAACTGCGCGCCCACCTGCTCCGCCGACACCGGGCCGGTCGGCTCGAACCACGTCCACGCCCATTGCGCCGAGCCGAAGATCAGCAGGCTCTG
Source organism: Amycolatopsis sp. La24 (assembly GCF_029087445.1). Classification (NCBI taxonomy): domain Bacteria; kingdom Bacillati; phylum Actinomycetota; class Actinomycetes; order Pseudonocardiales; family Pseudonocardiaceae; genus Amycolatopsis; species Amycolatopsis sp. La24. The sequence continues at coordinate 17,688 of NZ_JARACH010000073.1, read as the reverse complement.
CACCTCGACGTCGCACGGGCGGAACTCCCCCGACTCGACGCCCGCGGACAGCACCGCCCGCACCAGGTCGAGGTATTCCGCGCGCATCCGGCGGCCCTCGGCCATCGCTTCGTGGTCGGCTAGCCGGACGACCTCGCGCTGGAACGCGACGGTCGCCTCCCGGTCCACCACTTGGTACAGCACGAACGCGTACAGCAGCCCGGCCAGTTGCCGGGTCGGGGTCGGGAGGCGGTCGCGGATCAGCGCGGCCTCAACGAGCCTGCGGCGCATGTACGACTCGTGCAGCGCGGCGAGCAGCCGGTCCTTCGTGCCGAAGTGGTGCACGATCGTGCCCTTCGACAGCCCCAGTTCGCCGGCGATGTCGGAGAAGTTCGTGGCGTCGTACCCGCGTTCGGCGACGTAGCGGGTGAACGTCGCCAGGATGTCCCCGGCGCGGCCTTTGGGTGGCATCGGCCCACTGTAACCGAAGGTTTGACCACTGACCGTCCGTACGGTTACCTTCGTCGTGGTCCCCGGCGACGAAGGAGTCTCGGCATGGCATCGAGCTTGGCGCAGTGGATTGCCCGGCGCAGCACCGTCACCCCCGAGTCGGTCGCGCTCGTGGCCGCCGAGACCGGCGAACGGATCACGTACGCCGATCTCGAACGCCGGGTCGCGGGGCGGGCGGCGGCGCTGCGCGAGCTGGGCGTGCGCAAGGGCGACCGGGTGGCCTTGCTGGGGTTGAATTCCACCGGCTACCTCGAAACGCTTTTCGCGGTGGCGTGGCTCGGCGCGATCACGCTGCCGATCAATTTCCGGCTCGCGGCGGCCGAAGTCGAGTATCTGCTCGACGACGCCCGGCCGGTGGTCGTGGTGCACGACGACACCTTCGCCGCGCTCGCGAAGGGGGCCTCCGGCGCTCGGACGCTGGTCAACAACAGTGAACTCGCCCAGGAGGGGCGTGTCGCGCCCGAACCGACCGGGCCGGACGACGTCGCGGTGCTGATGTACACCTCGGGCACCACCGGACGCCCCAAGGGTGCCATGCTCACGCACGGCAACCTCGAGGCGAACGCGATCAACGTGCTCACCTCCGGGGAAGGCATCCTCCCCTCGGACATCACGCTGACGGTCGCCCCGCTTTTCCACATCGGCGGCCTGGCGCTGTTCACCCTGCCGCTGCTGTACGCGGGCGGCACCGTGGTGGTCGCGGGCAAGTTCGATCCACAAGAGACACTCGCGCTGATCGAGCGGGAGAAGGTCACCGTCCACTTCATGGTGCCCGCGATGTGGGCGGCGATGACGCAGGTCCCGGATTTCGATTCCTACGACCTGTCGCGGCTGCGGTATCTGCTGTGCGGCGGCGCGCCGTGCCCGCTGCCGGTGATCGAATTCTACGAGGGCAAAGGACTGACCTTTGTGGAGGGTTTCGGGATGACCGAGCTCTCCCCCGCCGCACTGGTGCTGGAATCGGCGTTCGTGCGCTCGCACGCCGGGTCCGTCGGACGGCCCTTCCTGCACGTCGAGGCGCAGATCGTGGACGAACGCGACGACGACGTGCCCATCGGGACGGTCGGCGAACTGGTGCTTCGCGGACCAAACGTCTTCGCCGGTTATTGGGGCCTGCCCGAAGCGAGCGCCGAAACCCTGCGCGGCGGCTGGTTCCACTCCGGCGACCTGGCCCGCAGCGACGCCGACGGTTTCGTGACGCTGGTGGACCGCAAGAAGGACATGATCATTTCCGGCGGCGAGAACGTTTACCCGATCGAGGTCGAGCAGGTGCTGCACCGGCATCCGGACATCGCCGACGTCGCGGTGATCGGCGCGCCGGATCCGCAGTGGGGCGAAACCGTGATCGCGGTGGTGGTTCCTGCCGGAGACTCGCTCGACGGGGACGCGGTGATCGCTTATTGCCGGGAACGGATCGCGGCTTTCAAGTGTCCCCGCCGGGTCGAGGTGGTGGACGAGCTTCCGCGCAATGCCACCGGGAAGCTGCTCAAGCGAGAACTTCGCGCGCGATACACGGACTCCGCCGCTTCCGTCTCCCGGTAACCCGGCTCAGATGAACCGCCACAGGTGATCCGGCGTCCCGTTGTCGTCCCACTGAGTCACTTGTGCACCGTCCGCAGTGGACTGCTGGTCGACCGCCATCACCTTTCCACTGTGGACATTCACCAGTTTCCACCAGCCGCCGCCCGCGTCCACGATGCGCCACAGGTGATCCGGCGTTCCGTTGTCCTGGAACTGCTGCACGTGCGCGCCGTTGTCCAGGCTCTGGTCGTGCACCGCGAGCACTTTGCCGCTGTTGCGGTTCATGATCCGCACCGTTCCGTCACCGCTGTCCACGACTGTCCACACGTGATCAACCGTGCCGTTGTCCTGCCATTGCGTCACATCGGCAGTGTCCGAAAGCGACATGTCCTGCACCGCCAGCAGTTTCCCGGAACGCTGGTTCTGGATTCGCCGCCACGACGTCGTCGAAGCGGCTGGGCGCGGCAGCAAAGTCAAGTATCCAGCGGCGACCGGGCGTGCTTGGAATCCGGATTGCCGGGCGTCGGCGACGAAGTACCAGTCTGAGAACGGAACCCGCGAACCAGTGGTGTTGGCGAAACTGTAGACGCCTTCGACAAGCGTCGTGCGGATGTCGGTGTGGTCGGTCAGCCAAGCAGCCGTCCACAGTTCCCAGTCGGCCTTCGTGTAGTCGTGGCGGAGGTCCAGCGGGACGCCGTGCGCGCCTCGTTTCGACTGATACCAGGCGGCTTCCCGGGCGGCAGTGCCGAGCGGCACCAGGTCGAGGCCCAGCAGCCGGTCCGCGAAACCGTTGTACTTCAGGCTCCAAGTGCCCGGCTGGTCGTACGCCATCCGCAGGTGCGAGCCGTCGTCGGCCAAGGTTGTCCATTGGCTGATGTACGACCGCGAAATCGAGCGGTACCGCAGGGCATCGGCGGAATTTCCGGTGACATCGGCGAGAACGGCCATCGCGCCGACCCCGATGATGCCTTTCAACGCGAGGTTGGCGCTGTGCGCGATCCAGCCGGTGAAGTCGTCGGTCTGGTTCTGGTTGCCCGGATCGAGAGTGTTGCCCACCAGGTATTCGGCCCATTGCCGCAGAATTCCGTAATGAGCGCTGACGAATGCCTTTCCCGCCGAGGAATCCAGGCGCTGCGCGACCGCGGCGGACATGATGAGCATGTTCGCCGATTCCTCGACCGGCATGCTTTCCTCGTTGCCGTCGTTGTGCCCGGCCGCGTTCGGATAGGACGCGCCGATGTCGTGTTCCGAGAACGTCATCGGCCAGCCGCCGTGCTCCGCGTAATCTAGCACCGGTTCCAGCAGCAGCCGCACGAAATCCGGCGAGAGATGGAGGTAGCCGGGCAGCGCCGGATAAATCACGTCCACTGTGGACACATTGCCGCTGGATGAGATCTCCTTCAGGAACGCCCACGGCGAGCCGTTCCGGTCGACCAGCTCGGTGCCGCCGAACGCCTGGCGCAGGGCGAGCGCGCAGATCGCCGCGTAATGGTCGCCGGCCGCGGCGGACGCTTCGCTGTCGATCCGCTGGTCCAGCGCGATCCCCGCGGCGAGCGCGGCCGGGTAGTCGGCGTGGAACCACGCGACCATGTCCTGCCAGGAGGACCAGTAATGCGTCCACCACGGTGCCAGTTGCGCACCGAGGTAGCTGACCGCAGGCGTGCGGATGTGCCCGATCGCCACCACCAGCGGATCGGCTGCCGCGCCCGGCTGGATCGTGCCCAGGTCTTTGGCGAACGCGAGAACCGGCCAGCGGTCGTTGATCGCTCTCGGCTGGTCCGGATCGCTCGTCCCGGGCAGCGCTGCCCCGTTCGCCGACGCCGCGCGCACGACCGTGTCCTGCCCGATCTGCCAGGTCACCCCGGCCGAAGGCGCCGCGACCACGAGCGAACCCCAGCGCGGCTGGTCGTGTCCGTCCTCGGCGAGCGCAGTCGGCGAAGCGGCCTGGACGCTGAGCGAGGTGATGCCGCCGGATTCCTGGTGCTGCCAGCCGACCGGAGTGGCCGAATCCCATTGCAGCCACTCTGCCGACGAGTCGAAATGCAGCGAAACGCTATGTGCCCGGCCGTCAGTGCTCGCGGCGGCGACGGTGATGTAGCCGAACGGCACGCATTGCCGTTGGAGGTTGCCGGGGTCTACCGGCGAGAAGAAGGTGACGGTGAGGGCCACGCCGCCGCCGGTGAGTTCGTAGATCGAGCGGGTCGCGGTGACCTGCAAGGAGTTCTGCGTCATCGGGGTCAGGCTCGGACCGGACGGCAGCTGCGGCGCACCGGCGAACACGTACGCGGTGCCGTCGATCCGGGCGATGCCGCACAGCGCGGTGATGTGCCCGTTCCAGAACGTCGACCAGGTGCCGGGCAGGGTGTCCGCGGCCTGCCAGGTCGAGAGATACGGCGAGCGCACCACGAGCGGCGTCGCGGGCGGGCGCAGCGTGCCCGCCGGAGCCGCGGCGGCGGTGGACTGGACCAGTTCCGGAAGGCACCAGAGCGCGACCCCGGCGGCCGCGCCGGTGCCCGCCCAGCGCAGGGCGGCGCGGCGGCTGACTTCGCGGGGAGATGCGGAGGAGGACATCGACAGCTTCTTTCGGTCGGCTACCGGACACGGGAAAGAAGAAACCGAGCGACCTCAGTGTGGCACCGCGATACAACGTTGTAAATCTGCCGAAAGCACTGACAAACGCTGTCCTTTTCGGGACAGCGCTTGTCAATCCCCGCTACCGCCCCGCGGCGTACCCCTGCGCCCCGCGCGAGTTCGCGGCCGCCGACAGGACCCCGGTTTCCGGGTCCTTCGCCACCGCGCACAGCCGCCCCTCCGACCAAGGCTCGCCGACCGTCACGTCGTGCCCCCGGCTTTCCAGCGCGGCGATCACCTCCGCGCCGATCCGCGACTCCACCGTCACGCTGCCCGCCGCCATGCCGCGCGGGTAGAACGAGCTCGGGAAGCTGTCGGTGTGCCAGTTCGGCGCGTCGATCGCTCCTTGCAGATCGAGCCCGCCGCGGACCTTGCCGCGCAGCGCGGTGCCGAGGAAGAAGTGGAAGTTCCACTGGTCCTGCTGGTCGCCGCCGGGGGTGCCGAACGCCATCACCGGGACGCCGTCGCGCAGGGCGAGCGACGGCGAGAGCGTGGTGCGCGGCCGTTTGCCCGGGGCGAGCGAGTTCGGCAGGCCCGGGTCGAGCCACGCCATCTGCAACCGGGTGCCGAGCGGGAAACCCAGCTCCGGCACCACCGGGTTGGACTGCAGCCAGCCGCCGCTCGGGGTCGCGGCGATCATGTTGCCCCAGCGGTCGACGACGTCGAGGTGGCAGGTGTCGCCGCGGGTCAGGCCGTCCTTCGCGACGGTCGGCTCCCCCGCCCCGATCGCCGACGCGGTGACCCCGCCGCCCGCGACGTAGTGCACGTGCCTGCTCAGCCGGGGCGTGCGGCCTTCCGGGCTTCCCGGCCGCAGGTCGAAGGACGCGCGCTCGCCGATCAGCTTGCGCCGGGTCTCGGTGTACTCCGGGGAAAGCAGCGCCTCCATGGAGACTTCCGTGCTGTCGCCGTACCAGGCCTCGCGGTCGGCCATCGCGAGCTTCGTGCCCTCGATGAGCCGGTGGTAGTACTCCGGCGTCGCGTAGTCCAGCTCGTCCGGCAGGAGCGCGAGTTGCTGCAGGAAGGACGGACCTTGGCTCCACAGCCCGGCTTTCGCGACGGTCCAGCCGTTCCAGGTGCAGGTGACCGGGTCCTCGTACGTCGGCCGGAACGCGGCGATGTCGTCGGCGGTGAGGGTGCCCGCGTGCCGTTCGCCGGACGAGTCCATCGCCGGTTTCGCGGCGAAGGCGGCGAGCGCTTCCGCGACAAACCCCTCGCGCCACGCCTTCCGCGCCGCCTCGATCTGCGCTTCCCGGTCGCTCCCGGCCGCCTCCGCTTCGGCGATCAGCCGTCGCCAGGTCTCGGCGAGCGCGGGATTCTTCAGCAGCCCACCGGGTTTCGGCGCGACCCCGCCGGGCAAGTACAGCTCGGCCGACGTCGTCCATTCGTTCTCGAACAGTTCGCGAACGGTCTCCACCGTCGCGCCGACGCGCTCGACTGCCGGATGGCCGTCCGCCGCGTAGTGAATGGCGTACTTGAGGACCTCGCGCAACGACTTCGTGCCGTGGTCGTGCAGCAGGAGCAGCCACGCCTCGACCGCGCCGGGCACCGCGGCGGCGAGCGGGCCGGTGCCGGGGACGAGGTCCAGGCCGAGCGAGGTGTAGTGCTCGATCGTCGCGCCGGCCGGCGCGGGCCCCTGCCCGCACAGCACCTTCGGCGCGCCGCCTGCCGGGGCGAGGATCATCGGCACCTCGCCGCCCGGCCCGTTGAGGTGCGGTTCGACGACGTGCAGCACGAACGCCCCCGCGACCGCCGCGTCGTAGGCGTTGCCGCCGTCCTCGAGAACCGCCATCGCGGCCGCCGAGGCGAGCCAGTGGGTGGACGACACCATGCCGAAGGTGCCCTGCAACGTCGGGCGCGTCTGGACCATGGGCCCTATCGTCGCGCGCGGGCTGGCAGTACGTCAAAGACATCTGAGACACCAGTCCGATAGCGTATCGCTATGGAACGCCGCCAGCTGGAGTACTTCGTCGCGATCGCCGAGCACGGCGGGTTCACGCACGCGGCGCGGGCGTTGCGGGTGGCGCAGCCGTCGTTGTCGCGGGCGATCGCGAAGCTGGAACAGGACCTGGGCGTCGAGCTGTTCCACCGGGTCGGGCGCAACGCGGTGCTGTCGAACGCCGGCGAACTGCTCGCCGAACGCGCCCGGCTGGTGCTGCGCGACCTGGACGCCCTGCGCGCTGCCGCGCGGATGGCGGGCGACGGACCAGCCGGGCGGATCGACGTCGCGGCCACGTCGTCGTCCGCGCTGGAGCCGGTGATCAGCATCGTCTCCGAGATGCGCACGCGGTATCCGGGCGTGCTGGTGAGCACGTCGGCGGCGTTGTCGGCGGCCGAGGTGGTCGCGATGGTGGTGCAGGGCCGGTGCGAGGCCGGGGTGTGCGGGAGCGCGGAACGCCCGGTCGGGCCGGGTCTGATCGCGCACCACCTGCGGGACGAGGAACTGCTGCTGGTCGCCCCGCCCGGTACGAGAATCGGCTCGGACGGGGCCGTGGAGCGGGCTGAGCTCAGCGGGATGCAGTTCGTGGTCACCACGTCGCCGACCGCGGTGCGCGGCTTCTTCGACCGGCTCGCGGCGACCGTGCCGGATCTGTCGATCGCGGCCGAGGTGGGCGACCGGAGCGTGGTACTGCCAATGGTGCTGCGCGGGATCGGCGCGAGCCTGATGCCGGACGGCTGGGCCGAACTGGCCCGCCGGGCCGGTGCGGAGGTGCTCCGGTTTTCGCCGCCGGAAACACTCCCGCAGTGGCTGATCTACCGGTCCGGGCCGATTACCGCGGCGACTCAAGCATTTCTGGACATCGCCACAGGCGGGACCGCCAGCATCGGCGCGTCTTGCCCTGAACGTCCATGACGCCCCTAATGGACTAGACCGCTTTCACCCGATCCCGAGGCCGCGCCGTCCGGTCGCGTTCAGCTGTTCCGGGGCGAACCGGTCCGGCCAGGAGCGCTCGTAATGCTCGGGTGGGAAGTCCGACGGACTGGAACCGGTCTCGAACGCCTCCCGCACCGCCCCGGCGTACGCCTCGTTCCGCGGGCACCACGGCGCGGCCGGGATGTACATGACGTTGCCCCAGCCCTGCTGGTTCTTCACCGGCGCGACACTGTGGATCAGATCGCAGTGCCACCACACGGAATCCCCGGCCCGCACGTCCGGAATTCCGCTGGAAGCCCGCAGCAGCAAGGAATGCCACTTCTCGCTGGCCGCGAACACGTGGTTCACCAGGACGCCGCACATGTCGTCCTCGGGCACGTCGGCCAGCAGCGGGCGCAGCATCAGATAGCCCATCGCCTCCGGAATCGGCACCGCGTGCAGCACGCCCTGGTCGTGTTTCATGTCCGACAGCGCGGTCCAGCCCTGGAAAGTGCGGAAAACCGAGCACATCGTCGAACCCTCGAATTGCGGCCCGGCCGTGCGGTGCGCGGCGTCCCACGGATCGTAGGACTCGACGGTGCCGTCGAACAGATGCCGGAACGCCCGCTGGTACGCCTCGGTCATCCAGAGGTCGAGCGTGCCCGGGTCGAGATGCGAGCCGAGACCGCCGGAATCCGCCCCCGGCGGACGGCGGCGGATGCGGTCCGGGTACAGCGAATCCCGGCCGGGGTCGAACCATCGGACGCCGTCGGATTCCGACTTCCACCGCGCGTTGAGGAACGCCTGCACGCGCGCCATCCGGTCGCTTTGCCGCGCCTCCATCTGCGCCGGCGACCAGTAGATCGGGTAGATCCCGGCCCGGGAGACCAGGCTGCCGAAGAAGTTGTCGCCGGGACCTCGGTAGTTCTCGAAGAACCGGTTGCCCTCGACGTAGTCGACGATCCCCTTGTCCCACGCCAGCGCCTGCTCGCGCGGGAAGTGCCCGCGCACGATCAGGCAGCCGCGCTTCCGGATCCGGTGCAGGTCGTCTTCGGAGACCCGGCCCGCCTCGATGTCGGCGTACTCCAGCACCGGCCAGATCTCTTCGCCGCGTGCTTTCGCCGCCTCGATCTCCTCGACCGCGGCGGCGACGCGAGCCTCGATCACCGCGAACACCTCTTCCACGGTGCGCCCGGACGCCTCGATCCGCGCCCGCAGCGCGGTCTTGGTCTCGCGAATCGCGGCCGGGAGGTCGTCCGGCGCGGTCTCCCAGTGCGGCAACGGGGGAAGCTGCATAACGCTCGCTCCATTCAGGAAGGGCTCCTTACTGATTCGACGGTAAGGCGCCCGCGCGGATTCAGGCAACAGTCCTGACTAAATCGGCTAGACTCGCGCCGATGACCCCGGCCAAGCCCTCCCTCGACCTGCTCCGGTCGCTGACCGACGAGCACGTCCTGCGGGCGCTGCTCGCCGAACGGCAGCTGACGCGCGCGCAAATCGCCGCCCGCACCGGCATTTCCAAGCCCGCGGTCGGCGACAGCGTCGCCCGGCTCGCCGAGGCCGGCCTGCTGCGCGACACCGGCGAACGCACCACCGGCCGCGGCCGCGTCGGCACCTACTACGCACTGGCCGACGACCTCGGCACGGCCCTGGTCGTGAGCATCGGCCACGACGGCGCGGTCGCCGAAGCCGTCGACGTTTTCGGCGAGGTGCTCGCCCGGCACGTCGAAGACCTCGGCCGCCCGGTGCGTCCGCGGAAGGTCGCCCAGGCGCTGCGCAAGGCCGCCGCCCGGGTCGCCGCCGGCGCGGGACCGCTCCGGCTCGCGGTCGTCAGCGCCGCCGATCCGGTCGACCGGGCCACCGGGAAACTCGTCCACCTGCCCGATTCCCCGTTCCTGCTCGGGGAACTCTCCCCCGCCGACGTCCTCGCGCCGGCGGTGGCGGGCCCGGTCACCGTGGACAACGACGTCAACTGGGCCGCCCGCACCGAACAGGCCGCCGGCGATTTCGCCTACCTCTTCCTCGGCGAAGGTCTCGGCTGCGCGGTCGTCGCCGATGGCGAAGTGCGGCGGGGACACGCCGGTCTCGCCGGAGAAATCGCGCACGTCCTCACGCGCGGCACTGGCGGTCAGGCGACGACGTTCATCGACGTCTTCGCGGATCTCGGTGTCCGCCAACCGGATTCGACCACGATCGACGTCGCCGCCCTGCGAACCGCGATCAAATCCGACGACGTCCTCGAGACCCTCGCCGAGGCGATCTGCGGCGTGCTGCTCGCTCTGGTGACGGTGTCCGACCCGGAACTCATCGTGCTGGGCGGTCCATGGGGCCCCGACGTGCTCGACGCGGTGTCAGACCGCTTCGCGCGACTGCCGCGCCATGTCCCGCTTCGCGCCCCGCGCGCCACGGACTCCCCCGCCCTGACCGGCGCGCGCGACGAGGCGGTGCGCGCTCTGCGGAGCGCCGTTCTGACGGTCAGCCCTTGATGGTCTTCTCGATCCAGTCCAGCTGACCGAAGACGTCGCCGTCGGCCGCGAGGCTGCTGCGGTCGGATTTGCTGGTGACCCCCACCAGCGTGTCGCGATCGGCAGTGGACATGACCGGACCGCCGGAGTCGCCGCCCGCCGTGACGCCGGTCGTGGTCAGCGCGCAGAAATCGGTGCCGCCGGAGACGGTCATGCCCTCGCAGCGCGGATCGTCGGGGTCGATGACCTTCGCGTCCACCTGCTTGAGCACGTCGGATTGGCAGCTGTTCTCGTCGCCGGTGCAGGTCGCGCCCCAGCCGAGCTGCCGAACCGTCTCGCCCGGCCGCACCGGTCCGCCTGCCGGCAGCTTCGCCGGGGTGACGTCCATCGGGGTGACCTTGATCAGCATGAGGTCGGCGAGCGTGTGGTTGTTGCGGCTCCCCGGGACCGGCTTGACCACGGTGCCGAGCCGCTGGTCGAGATTGCCGACGCGGAACTCGATCCGGGAATCGGCGATGGGCTGCGCGGCCTCGGCGAAGCAGTGGTCGGCGCTGATGATCCACTCCCGGCTGATCGCGGTACCGGTGCATTCAGGCTTGCCGTCGACCAGCATCCGCACCGCCCACGGTCCGTAATGGCTGACCGAACCGCCGATCACCGCCGCTGCCGGAGCCGCTGCCGCGACGGCGATCAGTGCGGCGGCGGAGGCCAGGACGGCCCATCGGCGGAGGTGCATGGGGAGGACGTCCTTTCGGCAGCTTCGCGGTGACAACAGCAAGACGCGTCGGCTGGCGAGGGGTTGCCCGGTGACCCGATCGGGCCGGAACCGGAAAACCTTTGCGGCGGGCACGCGGATTCTCCTACGTTGGTCGCTCATCAGACTCTCGGCCGCGAAGGTGACCCGCCCATGACGTCCGCCGACGAGGAGTTCCGCCGGTTCGAGGAACTCGCCCGGGCAGTGGGCCCCGGACCGGACTGGGACTTGAGCTTTCTCGACGAGTTCCCCGGGGTCGCGGACCTGATCGCGCGAGGTTTGCGCTCCCGTTGGTTGACATGTCGGAAACTCCCGACATAACGTAGCGTCATGCCCGACGACGTCTTCCTCGCTCTCGCCAGTCCCGTCCGGAGGCGGCTGCTGGAGATCCTGGCGGACGGCCCGTGCACGGCCGGCGACCTCGCGGCGCGGTTCGAGTTGAGCCGTCCCGCGGTCGCCGAGCATCTCAAGGTATTGCGGGACGCCTCGCTGGTCCGCGACGAACCCGTTGGGCGGCAACGTTTTTACCACCTGAAGAGCGATCCGCTCGAGCAGGTCGGCGAATGGCTGCACCCGTTCGAACGGTTCTGGCGCGGCCGCCTGCGCAGCATGGCCGACCTGCTGGAAAACGAGGAGGAAACCCCGTGACGTACGCCCGGATCGGCAGCATCTCGGTCGACCAGTTCATCGCCGCCGCGCCGGAAAAGGTCTGGCGCGCGCTCACCGATCCCGAACTGCACGCCAAGTGGTGGGCACCGGGCGGCATCGGCCCGGACGTCGGCCACGAGTTCCACCTGGACATGCCCGGGTTCGGCTCGATCCCTTGCCGGGTCCTCGAATCCGAGCCGCCGTCGAAGTTCGTCTACACCTTCAACGGCGACTGGACCCTCACCTGGACGCTCGTCGCCGAGGGCCAGGGCACCCGGCTCCTGCTGAACCACTCCGGCTTCGACCTCGACGACGAACGCCAGGCGGACGCGTGCGAGCGAATGGGCCCGGGCTGGCGCGACGGCGTGCTGCCGCGGCTGGCGAAACTGAACCTCGGCTGAACTCAGCGGCGAGCGTAGACAACCGCTTGCGGCACTTCGCTGTCCAGCTCCTCCACCCACTCCGCCTCGACGCTGAACCCGGCCTCGCGCAACCACTCCGACACCTGCGCGGGACGCCGGCGATAGACGTGCACCTGCATCGGATGCCCGCCGTACCCCTGCGTCTTCAGCCGGGCCACGTCGCCGACGTGAAAGCCGATCGCGACCGGCGCTCCGGGCCGCAGCACGCGGTGGAACTGCGCGAGGGCGGTGGGCACCTCGTCGTTCGGGACGTGGATCAGCGACCACCACGACAACAGCCCGGCCATCGAAGCGTCGGGCAGCGGAAGCGCGGTCATCGAACCGACCGCGAACCGCAGCCCGGGGTGGTCCCGCCGCGCCACCTCGATCATGCCGGGCGAGAGGTCGAGGCCGAACGCGTCCAGACCGAGGCCGTTCAGGTGCGCGGTGACGTGCCCGGTGCCGCAGCCGACGTCGGCCACCGGGCCGGTTTCCCGCACCAGCGAGGCGAACAATCCCAACGTCATGCGCAGCGACGGGCTTCGGGCAATCGAGTCGCGCAACCGGTCGGCGTAGCTGGCTGCGACGGTGTCGTACGAGGTCCGGGTGTCGGTCAGCCACGTCTGCACGACGGCCACGCTAGCCCACCGGCGCGCCGAACCACTGCCGAATCGCGGGCTCCAGACCGTCCGGATCACCGGCCCACGCCACATATCCGTCCGGACGGACCAGCATCGCTTCGGCACCCGTCTCAACGCGGTTCACCCGGTCCGCCCACCGCGTCGCGAGATCGCCGAATTGTCCGTCCGGGTCGGCGAGAACGCCGCGTCCGGTTCGCAGTTCCGGGCCGAGGTCGGGCGCGGGCAGCCCCACCAGCGGATGCTCCTCGCTGCCCGGGACGGCGTAGCGGATTCCCATGCCGGACAACAGGTCGTCCAGCAGATACTGAACTTCAGGCAGCCCCACCAAATCCGCGAACAACGACCGGGCGGCGGCCGAGTCGGGGCCGTCGTCCAGGAGCAGCGACTGCGCTTGGACGTTGCGCAGCACCGCCGCGCCGACCGGATGCCGTTCCGCGTGGTAGCTGTCGAGCAACCCCTCGGGCGCAGTGCCGCGCACGGCCGCGGCGAGCTTCCAGCCGAGGTTCATCGCGTCCTGGATTCCGGTGTTCATCCCTTGCGCGCCAAGGGGAAGATGCACATGCGCGGCGTCGCCGGCGAGGAAAACGCGGCCGTGGCGGTACTGCGCGGCTTGCAGCGCGGCGTTCGTGATCCGGCGCGCGTAACGGACTTCGACCAGCTCCACCCGGTCGCCGAAGACCGTCTTCAGCCCGGTGCGGAGTTCGTCCTCGGTGACCGGGACGTCCCGTTCCAGCGACCAGCCGGGTCCGCCGAGCGTGAGCCGGCGCAGCGGCCGTCCCTCGGCGTCGACGCCGAGCGGGAACACCTGTGCGCGGTAGCCCTCCGGGGTGATCGTGTGCATCGGGACCTCGGCGCTCAGCCGCACGTCGGCGGCCACCGTGGTCGCCGTCCCCGGACGGCCGGAGAACTCCGCGCCCAGCAGCTTCCGGACCGTGCTGCGCCCGCCGTCGGCGGCGACCAGGTACTGGGCCCGGATCACCGCACCGCCGGCGAAGGTCGCGGTGACGCCGTCCGCGTCCTGGGCCAGACCGACCAGCTCGTGGTTTCTCCGGATCAGGATTCCTTGCGCCGCAAGGTATTTCTCCAGGAATACCTCGATCGCCACCTGCGGGACCGACCGCCACGGGAACCGGTGCCGCCCGCGGACCAGCGGCAGCAGAGTGCCCGCGAAATGCGCGGTAGTGACCGGATAGTCGCCGGTGGCGAGCAGCGGTTCGAGCAGGCCGCGCTGGTCGAACGCCTCCTGCGTGCGGGACTGCAGCCCGCCGGCCTTGGACAGTTCGCTGGCCCGCGGCAGCCGGTCCGCCAGCACACAGGACACGCCGGCGAGCTGGAGTTCGTTCGCCATCGTCATCCCGGTCGGACCGGCGCCGACGACAAGCACCTCGGCAGTCATGATCTCTCCCTCGTGGGTCGGTGTTCGGAACCGACTCTCGGCCTGCCAGGAGCCCGCGAGCCAGAAAGCGACCGGATAGCGGCGGATTCCGACACGAGTACGCTCAGCGGGGTGGATTCCGACTACGACGATCTCGACCGGCAGCTCGTGCACGCCCTGCAGATCGATCCCAGGGCTCCGTTCAGCGCGATCGCCGAGGCACTCGGCGTGTCGGATCGCACCGTCGCCCGCCGCTACGCCCGGCTCCGGTCGACCGGAGCGGTCCGGGTCATCGGCGGCGTCAACGAGGCGGCTTCCGGTGCGGTGCAATGGTTCCTGCGCATCCGGTGCGCACCCACCGCAGCGGGCGCGGTCGCCGAGGCCCTCGCGCGGCGGCCGGACACCGCGTGGGTGAGCCTGACGTCCGGCGGCACCGAAATCACCTGCACGGTCCGCCTCGAAAACGCAGCCGACAGTGAAGCGTTGCTGCTGGCCAAACTGCCCCGCACGCCACGCGTCGAAGGCGTAACCGCGCATTCGGTGCTGCACGCGTTCTACGGCGGGTCCGACAGCGTGGTCGCCAAAATCGGCACGCTGGACGACGCCGCCGTCGCCCGGTTGCGTCCGCCACCGCTCCCCCGCCGGCGTGGCCCGGCGACACTCGACGACGGCGACCGCAAGCTCCTCGCCGCCCTCGCCGACGACGGCCGCGCCGGATTCGAACAGCTCGCCGCCGCGACCGGCTGGTCCCCGACCACCGTCCGCCGCCGCATGGCGGAACTGCGCGAACGGGACGTGCTGTACTTCGACCTCGACCTCGACTGGCGGTTGTACGGCAAGGGAATCCGGACACTGCTGTGGCTTTCGGTCGCCCCGGCGGCCCTGGAGGAAACCGGCATCGCGCTCGCCGCGCACCCGGAAGTCGCGTACGCCGCCGCGACCACCGGCCCGACCAACCTGTACGCGACGGTGGTGTGCGCGAGCCACCAAGAGCTGTACCGCTACCTCACCACCAGCGTCGCCGCGCTCCCCGCGGTCACCCACGTGGAAACGGCACCGGTGATCAAGACGGTGAAACAGGCAGCGAACCGGCGGTGACGCAGTACGAACGGGCGCCATCCCGGTCGGCGGTTGACAGCGCGCGGATCATCCGTCGATGATGCGTTCGGCCTTTCCCGGTGGGAAATTCCCGAACGCGTCCGCGAAACTGTCCCCGCCTTTTCGAGGAGACATCGATGTCATCGGTCAGCCGTCGCAGATTCATGCACCTCGCCGCGGCCACGGCGGCCGGCACGGCTTTGCCCGCGAGCATCGCGCGGGCGGCTTCGGTGCCGGCCGCCGTGCGCACCGGCACCCTCGCGGACGTCGAGCACGTTGTCGTGCTGATGCAGGAAAACCGGTCGTTCGACCACTATTTCGGCACCCTCAACGGCGTCCGCGGCTTCGGCGACCCGCGCCCGGTTTCGCTGCCGAGCGGGAAACCGGTGTGGCACCAGGCCGACTCCTCCGGCGCCGAGACGCTGCCGTTCCGGCCCGCCGAGGACAACCTGGGCCTCACGTTCATCGAGGACCTCAACCACGACTGGAACGGCACGCACACCGCGTGGAGCACCGGCCGGTGGGACAAGTGGATCCCGGCGAAGACCAGCACCACGATGGCGTATCTGACGCGCAAGGACATCCCGTTCCACTACGCGCTCGCCGACGCGTTCACCGTGTGCGACGCCTACCACTGCTCGATGCTGTCCTCGACCGACCCGAACCGGTATTACATGTACACCGGCTGGACGGGGAACGACGGTTCCGGAAACGGGCCGGTGCTGGGCAATGAAGAATCCGGATACGGCTGGACCAGTTTCCCGGAAATCCTGGAAAAGGCCGGGGTTTCGTGGAAGATCTACCAGGACGTCGGCAACGGCCTCGACAAGGAGCACAAGTGGGGCTGGACCGATGACGCGTACATCGGCAATTACGGCGACAATTCGCTGCTTTACCTGACCCAGTACCAGAAATCCACGCAGGGCACGCCGCTCTACGACAAGGCGCGCACCGGCACGAAGGCCAGCGCGGGCGACGGTTTCTTCGACCACCTCACCGCGGATGTCAAAGCGAACCGCCTGCCGCAGGTTTCCTGGATCGTGGCCCCCGAAGCGTACTGCGAGCATCCGGCGTGGCCCGCCAACTACGGCGCCTGGTATGTCTCCGGCGTGCTCGACGCGCTCACGTCGAATCCGGACGTGTGGAGCAAAACCGTCCTGCTCATCACGTACGACGAGAACGACGGATTCTTCGACCACGTCGTCCCGCCGTACCCGCCGCGCGACGCGAACTGGGGCAAATCGACGGCGAGCGTCGCCGGGGAATGGTACGAAGGCGGCGCGGCCGCGTCGTACACCAAAGCAATGCCTTACGGACTCGGCCCGCGCGTGCCGCTGCTGGCCGTTTCGCCGTGGAGCACCGGCGGCTGGGTCTGTTCGCAAACTTTCGACCACACCTCGCTGATCCAGTTCGTGGAAAAGCGTTTCGGCGTGCACAATCCGAACATTTCGCCGTGGCGCCGCGCGGTGTGCGGGGACCTCACGTCGGCGTTCGACTTCACCGGAGCCAACAGCGGCGTCCCGTCCCTGCCCGGCACCGGCGACTACCAGCCGCCCGCCGACCACAGCACCCCGCCGACCTACCACCCGGTGCCGCCGTCGAACGGTTCGCTGCCGAAACAGGAACCCGGCACCCGCAAAGCCCGCGCACTGCCGTACGACCTGGCCGCGGACACCGAAGCCCGCGACGGCCGGATGTACTTCACCTTCGCCAACCTCGGCGACGCCGGAGCCGGATTCCACGTGACGTCCCGGATGCGTTCGGACGGGCCGTGGCCGTACACGGTGGAAGGCCGCAAGTCGGTCACCGACAGCTGGCATCTGCCGAGCGGCGCGGGAGACTGGTACCAGTACTCGGTTTTCGGTCCCAACGGCTGGCTCCGCGAACAGGCCGGGACGATCGGCGGCTTGGGCCCGGAAGTCACCGCACGGCACGACGCGGGCTATGTGACGGTGACGTTCAAGAACCCGACCAGCCGGACGGTCACCTTCACCGGCGTGGACGCATACGCGCCTTCGGAGGCTTACCGGTACACGCTGGCCCCGGGCACCTCGCGCGCGGTGCCGAAGTGGGGCGTCGCGAACGGCTGGTACGACATCACGGTCAAGGCGGATCACGACGGAAAGTACGTCCGGCGCTTCGCTGGCCACGCGGAGACCGGCCAGGCCTCAACAAGCGACCCGGCTATCGCGACCAGTTGATCGTCCGTGAGGGGAACCCTCAGGGAATCTGGGTGGATTCGAGGGGTTGTTGCAACGCGGGTGGTTCAACTGGTTTCGGCGAGGAGTGTAGCGAGGCGTTCGGCTGGGGTGTCCCAGTTGAGTGTTTTGCGGGGTCGGCGGTTGAGTTGTGCGGCGACGGCGGCGAGGTGTTCGGGGGTGTGGACTGAGAGGTCGGTGCTTTTGGGGAAGTACTGGCGCAGCAGGCCGTTGGTGTTTTCGTTGCTGCCGCGTTGCCAGGGGCTGTGGGGGTCGCAGAAGTAGACGGGGATGCCGGTGGCGACGGTGAATTCGTGGTGGCGGCCCATTTCGCTGCCCTGGTCCCAGGTCAGGGATCGGCGCAGGTGTGCGGGCAGGGTCGCGGCGGTGTCGGCGAGGGCGTCGCGGACGGCGTCGGCGCCGCGGCCGTGGGGCAGCGCGACGAGCAGGGTGTAGCGGGTGGAGCGGTCGACGAGGGTGGCGATGGCGGAAGCGTTGTCCTTGCCGATGATCAGGTCGCCTTCCCAGTGGCCGGGGACGGCGCGGTCGGCGGCTTCGGCGGGCCGGTCGCTGATCATGACCATGGGTTCGGCGAAGCGGGGCCGGCGTTGTTCGC
>NZ_JARACH010000072.1:0-45266 GCF_029087445.1 Amycolatopsis sp. La24 | reverse complement strand
GCCCCACACACCCCTGCCAACAGCACGACCCACCCGGCAGGAGCACCCCAATGACCGCACCAGCCCCACCCAGCCCGACCCGGCTCGGTCCTGCCGATCTGCTTTCCCTTGGCGCGCACGGAATGCGCACCCGCCCACTGCGCGCGATGCTGTCCGCGCTCGGCATCGCCATCGGGGTCGCGGCGATGGTCGCCGTGCTGGCCATTCCGGCGTCGGCGGACCAGGCACTCCAGGACAAACTCGCCGCGATGGGCACCAATCTGCTCCGCGCCGAGGCCGGGCAGACGCTCATGGGCGGTTCGGCGAAGCTGCCCGACTCGGCGGTCCCGATGGTGCGGCGGATCGCGCCGGTCGAGGGGGCGGTGGAGGTCGGCAAGGTCAACGCCAAGGTGTACCGCAACGACCGGGTCGGCAAGGACGATTCGGCGGGCGTTTCGGTGTTCGCCGCGCGGCCGGATCTGCTGCCGGTGCTCGGCGGGAAGGTCCGGACCGGGACCTTCCTCGACTCGGCGAACCAGCGCTTCCCGGCGGTCGTGCTCGGCTCGGAAGCGGCGTCCAGGCTCGGCATCGACCACCTCGATCCGGCGCGGCCGCCGCAGGTCCTGATCGGTTCGGCGTGGTTCAGCGTCGTCGGGATTCTCGCGCCGATGCCGCTCGCGCCGGAGGTCGAACGGTCGGTGCTGATCGGCTGGGACGTCGCCAAGCAGGTCTTCGGCTTCGACGGCCATCCGAGCACGGTGTACCTGCGCGCGCGGGAATCGCAGGTCAACGCGGTCCGCTCGGTGCTCGCCGCGACGATCAACCCGGCCGCGCCGAACGAGGTGGCGGTCGAGCGGCCGTCCGACGCGCTCGCCGCGCAGCAGCTGACGAAAAACACCTACGGCGCGCTCTTCCTCGGCCTCGGTGGGGTGGCGCTGCTGGTCGGCGGCGTCGGCGTGGCGAACACAATGGTGATCTCGGTGCTGGAGCGCCGGCGCGAGATCGGGTTGCGCCGCGCGCTCGGGGCGACCAGAGGTCAGGTCCGCGGACAGTTCCTCGCCGAATCGGTGCTGCTGTCCGGGTTGGGCGGGCTCGTCGGGGTGGTGCTCGGGGTCGGCGCGACCGCCGGGTACGCGCTCAGCCAGGGCTGGCCCGCGGTGCTGCCGCCGGTCGCGCTCGCCGGCGGGGTGGCGGTTTCGGCCGCGGTCGGCGCGATCGCCGGGGCGTATCCGGCGATGCGGGCCGCGCGGCTTCCCCCTGCTCAGGCGCTCGCCTGAGCCCGGGTCGGCCCGCGGGACCGGATCGCGTGAACGCCACCCGGTCGTGCGGGCAATTACCAACGCTGGACTCCCGTCTAGTGCTATCGTGCAACTAAGGTTACAAGCACTAACGTTCGATTAAGTCCTTAACTGTTGCTGAGGTACCGCAGGCACTACCGCGCCCGGGCAGCGCGGGGGATCGACCTCGCGCACTGGATCGCGGATCCTCGGCTCAGCGGAGGATGCAGCGCGGAACGACTGGTCTGTGAGCTGACATGAGCGCATTGCCCGAACGAGTGGCGATCATCGCCAACGACCCGATCAGCGGCGAAGGAGCCGCCGCCTACCTGCGCGGCACGCCCCGGTACGCCGTGATGGCTCCCAGCGAGGTCCCGCGCGCGGACGTCCTGCTCGTGATCGTGCCGGAGGTCCGCGAGAAAACCCTGGCCGACCTGGCGCGGATCCGCCGGACCGCGCTCGTCGCGGACGTGCGCGCGGTGCTGGTCGCGGACCGGATCGAGAAGGCCGAACTGGGCAGGCTCGGCGGATTCGGCCTGTCCGCGGTGCTGTACCGCGGTTCCGCGACGCGCGAGAAGATCCTCGAAGCGCTGGCCGCCCGCGTGCCGGCGGCCGAGCCGGAAGACGTCCGCGCGACCCGGTTGACGAACGAGTTCCACACCAGCGAGGGCGAGGCCAGGTACCCGCGCGGCTTCCTCGACCGGCACCGGCTGCAGAGCCGCGAGGTGGAGATCCTCGGCCTGCTCGCGGACGGTTTCGGCACGGTCGAAATCGCCGACCGGATGGCGTATTCGGAGCGGACGATCAAGAACATCATCAGCACGCTGCTGGTGCGGTTCGATCTGCGGAACCGCTCGCACGCGGTCGCGTACGCCCTGCGGACGGGCATCATCTGAACGCCCCTCAGATCGCGCCGTTCCGGAGCGCGTAGGCGACCGCGTGCGTCCGGTTGCGCAACTCGAGACGCTGCGACAGATCGTGGATCACCTTCTTCACCGCGCGTTCGGAGAAGTTGATTTTCTCCGCGGTTTCCGCCGTGTCGAGGCCTTCGGCCAGCAGCTGCAACACGTCGATTTCCCGTTGCGTCAGGCCGGAACTGTGCTTCGGCCGCGGTTCGATCGGCCGGCGGAAATGGCTGAGCAGCGTGCCCAGCGCCGCCGGGGGCAGGATCCCGCCGCCGCGCGAAGCGGTCAGCACCGCGGCGGCCAGCTGCTCGCTCGACGTGCGCTCGCGATTCAGCAGGGCGACCACGTTGCACTCCACCGCGGTCAGCACCGCCGAACCAGCCGCCTGCTCGTCGACTAGCAGCACCACCGGAGCGTCCACAGTGGCCTTGAGCCCGCGCAACGCCGACGTCACCTCCACCGACAGCAGCTCGGCCGCGACGATGATCACGTCCACCTCGTCAGTCACGACGGAAAACTCCGGCCGCGCCTGCAGCCAGCTCCGGATCCCGTTGTCGGTAAGGGGATCCGAGGCTCGAATGAGCACCCGGACCGCTGTCTCGTGCACCGCCGTCCCGTTCATCCCCGCTCCCCCTGCCCTCCCGGTCGCCCGAACCTAAGGCCCCGGCGGGACGACCGGCGATCCCGCGCGGGGTACAGATCAGGTACAGCCAGCTGTACCGCCCATGGTCCCGCGATACTGGAGCGGACGAAAGGACGCCGATGGCACGGACGGGACGCCGCCCCGGGCAGACCGAAACGCGGGAGGCCATTCTGGCCGCCGCGCGGGACCTGTTCGGGCAGAACGGGTATGAGGGCGCGACGATCCGCGCGATCGCCGCGGAGGCGGGCGTGAATCCCGCGCTCGTGCACCATTTCTTCGGCAGCAAGGACCAGGTTTTCGCGACCGCGCTGCACCTTCCGGCCGACCCCGGCGTCGTCGTGGCCGCGATCCTCGACGGCCCTCGCTCCGAGGTGGGCGAACGGCTCGTCCGGCTGTTCCTCACCCTCTGGGAAACCCCCGCTTCGCGCGACGCGTTCTTCGGCGTGCTGCGTTCGGTCTCCACCACCGAACAGGCCGCGGACATGCTGCGCGGCTTCATCCAGGGCGCGCTGCTGGACAAGATCGCCGACGCGCTCGACATCCCGCCGCTGCGGGTCACCGGCATCGCCGCGCAGCTCGTCGGGCTCGCGATGGTCCGGTACGTCGTGCAGGTCGAGCCGCTCGCGCGGGCCGCGCACGAGGACGTGGTCGGGTTGATCGCTCCTGCTGTGCAGCAGTACGTCGACCAGGCCTGATCCGCGCTCCCCTTCCGCCCTCCCCGGCCTTGACACCGAAATTCCGCGCGCGCAGAATTAACCGCATGATTAATTCCGCGGTGGTCATCGACGGCCTGCGGGTCGTCCGCAGTGGCCGGGAGGTACTGCGCGACGTGAGCTTCCGCGTCGAGCCCGGTTCGGTGACCGGGTTGCTCGGGCCGAGCGGCTGCGGGAAGACCACGTTGATGCGCGCGGTCGTCGGCGTGCAGGTGACCCACGGCGGCACCGTCACGGTGCTCGGCGAACCGGCAGGCAGCCGTCGGTTGCGCAAGCGGATCGGGTACGCCACGCAGGCGCCAGCGGTCTACGCCGACCTCACGGTCACCGAATCCCTGCGTTACTTCGCCTCCGTGCTGGGCGCGCCGTCCCGGTCGGTGCCCGAGGCGATCGAACAGGTCGGCCTCGGTTCGCACGCCGACGCGCTGGTCGGGCGGCTTTCCGGCGGCCAGCGCAGCCGGGCGAGCCTCGCCGTCGCGCTGCTCGGCACGCCTGAACTGCTCGTGCTCGACGAACCGACCGTCGGACTGGATCCGTTGCTGCGCGAGCATTTGTGGAACGTTTTCCATCGGCTCGCCGCCGAGGGCACCACGCTTCTGGTGTCCAGTCACGTCATGGACGAAGCCGCCCGCTGCACCCGGTTGCTGCTGATGCGCGACGGCGCGCTGCTCGCCGACGATTCGCCGGACGCCCTGCGCGCGGCCACCGGCGAACAAGACCTCGAACGCGCGTTCCTGCACCTGGTGAAGGCCCAGCGATGACCGTCTCGATCACTCTCGCCACCACGCGCCGCATCCTCGCCCAGCTGCGGCACGATCCGCGCACCGTCGTGATGCTCGTTCTCGTGCCGACGCTGCTGATGGTGTTGCTGCGCTTCGTGTTCAACTCGGCCGAGACGTTCAGCCGGATCGCGCCCGCGCTGCTCGGCGTGTTCCCGTTCGTGATCATGTTCCTGATCGCGTCGATCACGACCCTGCGCGAACGCACCGCGGGCACCCTGGAGCGGCTGATGACGCTCCCGCTGGGGAAATTCGACCTGCTCGCCGGGTACGCGCTGGCGTTCGGGCTGGTCGCGGTGCTGCAGGTGGCGGTCGCGACGGCGGTCAGCCTGTGGTGGCTGGGGCTGTCGGTGGCCGGTTCGGTGTGGTCGCTGCTGCTGATCACCGTGCTCGACGCGTTGCTCGGCATGGCGCTGGGCCTGTTCGTGAGCGCGTTCGCGACGAGCGAGTTCCAGGCCGTGCAGTTCATGCCGCTGTTCGTGCTGCCGCAAACGTTGCTGTGCGGGCTTTTCCAGCCGCGCGACCAGATGGGCTGGGTGCTGCACTGGCTGTCCGACGTGATGCCGCTGTCCTACGCCGTCGAAGCGCTTACGCAGGTGACGCACAGCGCGGACTGGACGATGACGCTGACCCGCAACATCCTCGTCGTGCTCGGCTGCGCGGTACTGGCACTAGGTCTCGGAGCGGCGACGCTGCGCCGTCGTACGCCTTAGAGCCGCCTCGTAAGCCGCGCGGTTGCGGTTGAGCCATTTCTCGAAGTACTGATCGGACTGCGCGTAGACATATCCCGGCGGCACGAACAAAACGGCGAAGACCACGAAGGTGCCGAGCCCGATAATCACCAGTTTCAGCAAGGCGTCCGGCGGGTTTCTGGACATAAAGGACAGTCCACATACGACAGCGGCTAAACAGCCCATCCCCGCTGCGGCAAAGAAAGCGCCCCACACATTCCCCGGCGTACGACCAGCAGGCGGACGCGAATCCGGGTTCAACGCACGTTCGGTCGCGGGCCTGCCCCGCCAGATCAAAACTCCGCCGAGCCACAGCACCGCGAAGAAAACGCCGCCGCCCGCCAGGCTGAATCCTCCGGCCGCGGAATGAGCCAGCACCCCGACCAGAATCCCGCTGACACCGAAAAGCCCGGCGAGGCTGGCCGTCATCACCCGGTAGACCCGCCGGGTGGTGACGATCGCCTGCAGCCGCGTCGTGTAGTCGCGCAGCCGTTGCTCGGGAGTGTCCGCGACCGCGCGAACCTGATACCCGCTCACGGCTTCCGGACGAAACCGGCCGCGCGGAGCCTCTCGGTCTCGCGGATGTCGAGGTGCGCGCGCACCCCGCTCCCCACCGTGGTGTCCCCGTTCAGCACCCCGAGCGCGATGATCACGAACCCGAGCGTGCGGATCAGCATCGCCCAGCCCGCCTTCCAGAGCCCGATTCGGCCGCCGTCGCGGAGCCGGACCAAGCGGATGCCGTTGAACAGCGCGCCGAGGCCGCGGCCGTTGCCGTAGAACCAGCCGTACAGCAGCGGTACCACGATCAGCCCCGCCAAGCCGATCACGCTCGCCCCGACGGCGGCGTCGAAGGCGTTCGACTTGAAGTAGTACGCCACCGCCGCGCCCGCCGACAGACCGGTGACCAGGAGGAAGTCGACCAGCCACGCCCAGAGCGTGGAAGCGGTGCGCGCCTCGACGTACAGGTCGCCGTTCTCGAACGCACGAATCCGCGCCGCCGCGCCCTTGCCGAGGACGGGTTCGGCCTGCGCGCGGAGGCGGGCCATGACGTCTTGCTCAGTCTTCACGCCACACTGACGCCGCGCGCGAGCCGCGGGTTCCCCTGGCGAACGTAAATCACCCTTGGCTCAGGCGAAGCTGTAGTCCTCCAGCGGGAACCGCGCCGCCTCGCGGTGGGCGCTGATCGTCGATGTCGGCCGGAGCAGGGTCGCCTCGCCGTGCTGGTTGAAGTAGTAGCTGTTGGCCGTCGCGCACTGGCCGAGGGCGAACACCGAGTGCCCGACCTTGTGCTTCATCCGGCCGAGGAACTCGTCGTTCGCCCGCTGGGTCACCTCGAACACGTCCGAGCCCCGGGCGCGCATCCCCTTGAACAGCCGGTCGATGTGCTTCATCTGGCATTCGATGGTCGTGAAGTACGAGAGCCCGCTGTAGGAATACGGGCTGTTGAGCGAAACCAGGTTCGGGAACCCGGGCACGGTCACGCCCTCGTACGCCTGGAACCGGTTGTCACGCCACCACTTCCCGAGGTTCTTGCCGTCGCGGCCGATGATCTCGATCGCCGGGAAGTTCACGTCCCACAGGTTGAAGCCGGTGGCCAGCACGAGCGTGTCGATCTCGGTGCGCTTGCCGTCCGCGGTGACGATCCCGGTTTCGTCGATCCGCTCGATGCTCGTCGTTTCGAGGTGCACGTGCGGGCGGGTGAAGGCCGGGAAGTAGTCGTTGGAGAACGTCGGCCGTTTGCAGCCGAAGGAGTAGTCCGGCGTCAGCTTGCGGCGCAGTTCGGGGTCGCGGACCTGGCGGTACAGATGCGCGCGGCACCAGCGTTCGGCGATCCGGTTGGCGCCGCGGAACTGCCGGTACTGCACCACGCCGGAGATCATCATCAGTTCCAGCACCGAACTGCCCGCCAGCCGCACCGCGCGCTGTACCAGCGGCAGCTTCGCGAACGCCTGCTGCAGCGGTTTCGGCACGGCGTAGTCCGGCTTCGGGCTGACCCAGATCGGCGTGCGCTGGTACACCGTCAGTTCCGCGGCGACCTTGGCGATCTCCGGGATGAGCTGGACGGCCGTCGCGCCGGTGCCGATCACCGCGGCGCGTTTGCCCGCCAGGTCGTAGCTGTCGTCCCACTTCGTGGTGTGGATGACCTTGCCCGCGAACCGGTCGATGCCCTCGATGTCCGGCATCTTCGGCTGCGACAGGAAGCCGGTGGCGGTGAGCAGGTACTTCGCGGTGACCGTCTCGCCGCCTTCGATGCTGACCCGCCAGTTGGAGCCGTCCCAGGTCGCGCCGGTCACGACTGTGCCGAAGCGCATCGAGGCACGCAGACCGTACTTGTCGGCGACGTGCTCGGCGTACTTCTTCAGCTCCGCGCCCGGCGCGAACAGCCGTGACCAGTACGGATTGGGTTCGAACGAGTAGGAGTAGGTGGACGACGGGATGTCGACGGCCAGCCCCGGGTACCGGTTCACGTGCCAGGTCCCGCCGAGGTCGTCCTCGCGATCGAGAATCAGCAGGTCGCGGTAGCCGAGGCGGCGGAGCTGGATGGCCGCCCCCATGCCGCCGAAGCCCGCGCCGACGATGACTGCGTCGTACTGCGCGTCCATGTCCGACCTCTCGTCCGGAACTACTTGTCAGTAACGGAACGGTATGTCACTTCGCCGGACTTGGCAATACACTGCAGTGCGTGACAGCCCAGGAGAGCCCCCGCACCACCCGAGCCGAGCGCAAGAAGCAGGAACTGCGCCGCGAGATCATCGACGCGGCGTTCGATTGCTTCGCCGACCTCGGCTACCACGCCACCGGGATCTCCGACATCGCCACGAAGCTCGGCATCGGGCACGGCACCTTCTACCGCTACTTCCAGAACAAGCGCGACATCGTCGACCACGTCATCGACGACCTGGTCGCCCGCATCGTCACCGCGCTCACCGCGGAAAACGCACCGGACGCGGTGTCTACTTTGGACGCCTACCGCGAGCAGACCGCCCGGATCGGCGACGCGCTGGCGCAGATCTTCGGCGAGGACCCGCGCGTGCCGCGGCTGCTGCTGTTCGAGGCCGCCGGTATCGACAAAGCGATGGCGGCGCGCGTACTCGACTTCTTCGAGCTGGCCACGGAACTGACCGCGGCGTATCTGTCGCACGGCGTGGAGCTCGGCTACCTGCGCGCGGATCTCGACATCGAGAACAGCGCGCGGGCGATCAACGGCATGATCCTGGCGTCGGCGATCGCTTCGCTGCGCAACCCGGACCCCGAAGAGCAGCGCCGGGTGAGCGAGGCCGTGCGGCGGATGATGTACGACGGGATCGCGGCTAGGCGAGAGTGATCTCGGTCAGCTTGTCGGGGTTGCGCACGAAACACAGCGTCGACACACCGGCATCGCCCGCGCGGACGGTGACTGTGGTCGTCGCCTTGCCGTCCTGCAGGAAGACCGCACCGGGGCCGCCGTTGATGATCGCGGGCACGATCGTCACCTCCTCCATCGTGGAGATTCCGATGAGGAACTGCGCGATCCGGTCCCGGCCGAACAACGGCTTGCGCGCGGCAAGCACCTTGCCGCCGCCGTCCGAGTACAGCACCGCGTCCGGCGCGATCAACGCTGCCACCTTGTCGATCTCGCCGGACAGCACCGCCTCGGCGAGCGTCGCCAGCGCCTCGGCGTCGCGATTCCCCTGGTCTGGCAAGGAATCCCCGATCGCCGACGTCACCGCCCGTTGCGCGCGCGAGACGAGCTGACGGGCCGCCGCCGGGGTCGTCTCCAGCACCTCGGCGACCGACGGATAGTCGACGTCGAGCACCTTCCGCAAGACAAACGCCGCGGCCTGCTCCGGGGTCAACGTGCTGAGCACGAAGTCGAGCGCCTGGCCCAGACCGTCGCGATGCAGCACCTCCCATTCCGGCGAATCCCCCTCGACCACCGGATCCGGCAGCCAAGGACCGGGATAGTTCTCGCGCCGGCGCCGCTGCGCGCGGACCGCGTTGAGCGCCAGCCGCGAGACCATCACCGACAGAAACGCGTGCGGGGTGCGGACCGTCTCGAGGTCCACCCGGGACCAGGTTTCCCACGCGTCCTGCACGACGTCCTCCGCGTCGTACCGCGATCCGGTGATGTGGAAGGCGG
The DNA here is from genome assembly GCF_029087445.1 of Amycolatopsis sp. La24. NCBI lineage: Bacteria > Bacillati > Actinomycetota > Actinomycetes > Pseudonocardiales > Pseudonocardiaceae > Amycolatopsis > Amycolatopsis sp. La24. The sequence goes on along the minus strand of NZ_JARACH010000072.1, from coordinate 36,119 downwards.
CAGCGAGCATCGTCGGCCGATGCGCGGTGAAGACGTCGCCGTGGTCCATGCCGGCCAAGTCTAGGCGCCGGCCGGCCACGAGTACCGGCCCGCGCGATCCCGTTCCTGGCTCAGCCACCGCACGGTCATCCGACAGATCGTCTCCTTGACGAGCCCGCCTGCCCGCCCGTCGATCGCGATCGCGCGCTCGGTGTCGTCCGGGTGCAGGAACTGGACGCGTCCGCGTCCGCCGCCGAGGTCGGTGCACTGGAGCACATAGCCCATCCGGAACGGTTTGCCGGGCTGTCCTTCGCGGCGCGCGGTGATGACGTCGGCGACGTGCGCGCCCATCGGCAGCGCCGTCGCGCACGCGGCGCGGAAGGAGGTGTGCACGGCGTCGCCCGCGCCGAGGATGTTCGGGTGCCCGGGGACGGTGAGCTGCTCGTCCACCAGCAACCGGCCGAATTCGTCGACCGGCAGACCCGAATCGGCGGCGAGACTCGGCACGGTGAACCCGGTGGTGTCCACGACGAGCCCCTCGATCTCGGCCGGATCGACGCGTCGGCCGAGTTCGATCTCGACGCCTTGTTTGGCGAGAAACCGCAGGTGCGCCCGGATCGCGCGGCGGTCCGGGGCGGTGGAGACCAGCTTCACCGCGCGTCCGGCTTCGCGCAGCGCCCCGGCCAGCTCGACGCCGGTCAGGCCTGCGCCGACGATGGTGACCGGCGCGTCCGGTGCCTCGGCGAGTGCGGCGCGGAGCCGTTCGGTCTCCTCCTCGGAGACGATCCGGTAGGTGCCGTTGTGGACGCTGGTCCCGGATCCGACCGCGTAGACGAGGGTGTCGTAGGGCAGGTTCTCGCCGGAGGCGAGCTGGATCTTGTCTTCACCGATCTTCGTCACGGTGTCCTGGACGACCTCCACGGCCGGGTTCAGCACGGTCTCCAGGTCGAGCCGGGCGTTCTCCCGGAGACCGGTGGCCACGCGATGAAGCCGGATTCGCTCGACGAACCACGCGTTCGGCGTGACCAGCACCACTTCCTCGCCGCGCCCAGCGAGCCGGTTCGCGGCCATGACCCCGGCGTATCCCGCGCCGAGCACTGTCGTCGTCATGCTGTCCTCCTCCGCTTTCGGGGTTTTCAGCGGATGGACACCGGTCGCGGAAAATCTGTGACAGCTTCAGACGCGGCGAGACAGGTAGGTGCTGTTCGGGTCGTCCCGGTAGCTGCCGAACGGCGCGCACGGGGTGAAGCCCGCTCGCGCGTACAAGGCGCGGGCCGGGGCGAAGAAGTCCATGCTGCCGGTTTCCAGGGAGACGCGCTCGATGCCGCGGTCTTTGGCGTCCTGGAGCAGGTGGTCCAGGAGCGTGCGAGCGATGCCTTGCCCGCGCCGGGCGGGGTCGGTGCGCATGCTTTTCAGTTCCTCGTGCCGCGGCTCCAGCGTCGCCAGTGCGGCGGTGCCGACGAGCTGCCGGTCGTCCCGGACAGTCCAGAGCCGGACGTGGGGACGCTGGAGCGCGGCCAGGTCGAGGGCATGCCTGCTCTCGGCCGGGGAGGTGGGCGCGAGGTCGTCCAAGTGTGCCTGCAGGAACCGCCGAAGCTGCGGGTCCGCGAAGTCAGCACGCTCGATCAGCAGAGGCATTGCCCCAGACTGCCCTGCGGATGTTTCACCGCTGTTACCTCGCGCCCACCGCGTCAGAGCGCCAACCGCGGCCAGGAAGCCGTGTCGCGCAACAACTGCCGGTCGTGCGTGGCCACCACCACTGCCGCCGACGTCGAGTGCAGGGCGTCGGTCAGTTCGTCGACCAGCGTTGCCGGCAGGTGGTTCGTCGGCTCGTCCAGCAGCAGTACCTGCGGCCGCGCGGCCAGCACCAGCGCCAGATCCAGCCGCCGCCGGGCTCCGGTCGACAGTTCGGCGATCGGGCGGTGGCGGTCGTATCCACTGAGCAAGCCAAGGTCGGCCGAGCCCAGGAGCTCGGCCGCAGTCCGCCGGGCCGGCAGGGCGGATTCCTGGCCCAGCCAGCCGATCCGCACCGATCGGGCGCGCGTGACCGTGCCCGAGGTCGGCTCCAGCGTTCCGGCGAGCACCGCCAGCAGCGTCGACTTTCCGGCCCCGTTCCGGCCGGTGACGACGAGCCGGTCCGCGCCGCCGAGGGTCAGGTCGACCGGATGGTCCAGCCGTCCGGCGACGGTCACCCCGGCCGCTCGCAACGCGACGGTTCCTTGGTGCTGCGGCAGTTCCGGCATGGCGAACCGCGCGGGCGGCGGCGGAACAGCCACCACGTGCGCGTTCAACTCCTCCTGCCGCCGGTGCACGGCGCGAACCAGACCGGGTGCCCGGGTCGCGCGGGTGTGCTTGCCGTGGCCCTTTTCCGGACGCCAGTTGTCGCGCAATCGTTTCTGTGCGGCGGAAAGGTCGTCCGCGAGCCGCTGCCGTTCGGCGAGTTGCTCGGCGTGCAGCGCTTCCCAGCGAGCCCGTTCGGCTTGCCGGGCCTCGACGTACGCCGAATAGCCGCCGCCGTAGCCGCGCGGCCGACCGTCGCTCGACGGGTCGAGGTCCAGCACGGACGTGGCGACGTCGGCAAGCAACGCACGATCGTGGCTCACCAGCACGACCACGCCCGGGTACGCGCGCAGCCGTTCGGTGAGGTGCGCGAGACCGGACGCGTCGAGGTGGTTGGTCGGCTCGTCCAGCAACAGCACGGAATGTCCCGCGCCGAGCAGGCACGCCAGCCGGACCCGATGCCGCTGCCCGACCGACAACGTGCCGAGCGGGCGGCTCCGGTCGTCGACCGCGTTCAGCGCGGCCAGCGAGACCTCGACCCGCCGGTCCGCGTCCCACGCGTCGAGCGTTTCGGCGGTCGAGAGCGCGGCGGCGAACGCGTCGTCCGCGCCGGGTTGCCCTTCGGCGAGCGCGGTCGTCGCGGCTTCCAAACAGGCCAGCGCATTGCGCACGGCCGCCAGTTCGAGATCGATCAGATCGCCGACGGTTTCCCGGTCTCCCAAGGGAATCTGCTGGTCGGCAACACCGATCGGGCCCGCGCGGCGAACCTCGCCGCGGTCGACCGGCTGCGTCCCGGCGAGCACGCGCAACAAGGTGGTCTTGCCACGCCCGTTCTCGCCGACAATGGCGACCCGGTCGCCGGCCGCCGCGACCAGATCGACCCCGGCGAGCACCGGGCGGCCGCCGAAGGAGACGTGGACGTCGGACAGCCGGACATGCGCCGTGCGCACGAGCGCAGGCGAAAGCGGAGATGTCATGAGGGAAATGCCTCCGATGAAACGTGATCAGCAACAAGGACGAGGGCCGGTGCCGCGAACGCGCGCGGTACCGGTGGAGGCGGTGATCCCTCAGAGGTAGAGCTGGTGCTGTATCACGATCACCAGGGTAGGCGTCCGAGAGAAGGCGCGCATCCGAATTTCACGCCACGAGCGACGGGAGCTTCGCGGCGGTCTCCGGATCCGCGGGCAAGCAGGTGAACAGCTTCCGGCCGGTTTCGTCCATAGTGGACAGTTTCACGTAATCGAAGGCGAGCACCCCGGCCCGCGGATGGTCGAAAACGCGCCGGTTGCCGGTGAACGGCGCGACGTCGTGAGCGGCCCACCATTCGGCGAACTCCGGGCTCGCCTCGCGCAGCGCCCGCACCAGCTCAGCCGAACGCGCGTCCTCGGCCCGGGTCGCGGCGTCGGCGCGGTACTGCGCGAGGAGATTCCGGGCCTGACCGGGCCAGTCGACCAGCAGCGTGCGGATCCGCGGCACGGTGAACACCAGCCACAGCAGGTTCCGCTCGCCGTCGGGCAACAGCGCCGGATCGCCGATCAGCGCGGCCTCGGCACGGTTCCACGCCACGAAGTCCCAATGCGGGTCGAGCACGTACGCCGGGTTCGGGTCCAGTGCGTCGACCATGCCCTGCAGCATCAGCGGCGAGGACTCCGCGGGATGGTCTGGCGGCTCCTCGGCGAGAGCGAACAGATGCTGCCGTTCCGTGTCCGAAAGCCGCAGTTCCCTGGCGAGACTTGCCAGCACCTGCCTGCTGACAGTGATGTCCCGAGCCTGTTCAAGCCACGTGTACCAGGTGACGCTGACCCCGGCCAGCTGCGCAAGTTCCTCCCGGCGCAACCCCGGCGCGCGCCGCCGCGGCCCCGCCGGAAGACCGACCTCCGCCGGAGTGAGCCGATCGCGCCGCGAACGCAGGAAGTCCGCGAGAGCGCGCCGGCGCGATGCAGACGACATGCGTTCCTTTCCGGTCCTGGTAGTGGCGATACCAGCATATTCGCCCGCTACCCCCGCGTCCGGCCCGCTGCCGACGATCAAGCCATGCACTCCGTTTCCCCGCACTGGCGCGCGCTCGCGATCCTGCTGGCCGGCGTTTTCATGGCGGTGCTGGACACCTTCATCGTGTTTGTCGCCGCCCCCGCCATCCGGTCCGACCTCGGTGCCTCGCCCGCCGAGCTCCAGCTGCTGCTCACCGGTTACCAGCTCGCGTACGCCGTGGCACTCATCACGTTCGCCCGGCTCGGCGACCTCCGCGGCCGCAAACCGGTGTTCCTGGCCGGGCTGCTGCTGTTCACCGGGGCGTCGGCCGCGTGCGCCGCGGCTCCCGGCGCGGGATGGCTGGTCGCCGCGCGGTTCGTCCAGGGACTCGGTGCCGCGGCGATGTTCCCGCAGGTCCTCGCGATGATCCACGTCGTCGTGCCCGGCCCGCAGCGCCCGAAAGCGTTCGCCGTGCTCGGCGCGGTCATCGGACTGTCCGGCGTCACCGGCCAGCTGCTGGGCGGGATCCTCGTGACCGCGAACCTCTTCGGCAGCCCGTGGCGGGCGATCTTCTGGGTCAACGTCCCGATCGGACTGTTGACCCTCGCTCTCGCCGCCCGCTTCCTGCCGCGAACCCGGCCGAACGGCACCGCACGACTGGACCTCCGCGGCACCGCCGTGCTGACCGTCGCGCTCACCCTGCTCGTCCTGCCACTCATCACCGGCCGGGAAGCAGGCTGGCCGCTGTGGTCCTGGTGCAGCCTCGCCGGCGGTGCCGTCGCACTCGGAGTCTTCACGGCCGTCGAACGTCGAGTCCCCGCTCCGCTGGTTCGCCCCGGGCTGCTGCGGCAGCGCGAATTCAGTCTCGGAATGGGTCTCGTGCTGCTGACCTACGCCGGGATCAATTCGTTCTTTCTCGTGCTTTCCCTTGCCCTGCAAGACGGTCTGGGCCTCAGCCCGCTCGACGCCGCGCTCACGTACCTGCCGTTCGCCGCCGCCTTCCTCGCGTTGAGCCTGCTCGGCAGCCGGGTGCCCTTCGCGCCGATCCTCGGGGCTGCGACTGCCGGGCTCGGCTACGTCGTGCTGATCACGCTGTCGACCACTCCCTGGTCCTTCGCTCCCGCGCTCGCCTTGATCGGCGCAGGGCAGGGTTTGCTGGTCCCGCCGCTGTTGAACCACGTGCTGGCCGCTGTTCCCCGCGCCGACGCCGGGATGGCCTCCGGCGTGCTCGCGACTGGCCAGCAGATCGGCGGAGCGCTGGGAGTCGCGGTGATTGGCGCTGTTTACTACTCCGCTCTGCCCGGCTCGCCACTGCACGCACTCGCGCTGGCGTGCGGAGGGATTCTGGTGCTCACTGTCGGGGCGATACTCGTTCTCCGGATGCTGCCGCGCCGATGAAGGCACGCACCGCCAGCACGATCGGCACCGGCGACCCGGACTCGACGAACCGGTCGAACGACAGACCGGCGTCTAGCAACCCGTTCAACAGCTCGGCCAGCGGCCAGTGCGTCGTGCTGGGATTCTGGAGCACACCGTTGGCGCCGTACTCGTTCTCGGTTCCTGCAGCGCCGACGAACGCACAGAGCGCCAGCACGATCGGTGCACCAGCACCGAAACGACCGCGTCGACGCTGCGGTCCCGGATCGGCAACCGTGCGGCATCGGCCTGGGCGGTCGGCTGCCGGGCGCGCGCGTGTCGCAGCATCCCGCTGGACAGGTCGACCCCGAGCGGTGTCCAGCCCAGCTCCCGCACCAGGTCCGCGTGCACGCCGGTGCCGCAGCCGATTTCCAGGCACACCCCGCTGCCTTCGCCGAGAAGATCCCGCAGCGCGCTCGCCCCGGGGTTCACCGGCTGGGCGCGGAGAAACTCCTCCTCGTACCAGTCCGCGATCTCGTCATAGGCCGCCACCACTCCAGTGCACTACCGAATCGCCCCCGTCCGCCACCGATTACGCGTTCGGCGAAGAAACCTTGCGGGCACAGAGAATCGTGTCGTGCAATTCCCCGCCATGCACCTTCCGCGTCCGGTTCTCCGCGACCGTGATCTCCCACTGCCCAGGATCCAGACCGACGTCCTGGACGGTGATCGTCGACTCCGGCGGATGCATCTCCCCGTGGTGATGCCCGACCACCAGCAACGTCCCGCCCGGCGCGACCCACTCCTCGAGCCGCTCGAACAGCGGGCCCGCCGCGTGCACGTAGTGCGTGGCGACCAGGTCGAACTGCCCGTCCGGAGTCCATTTCAGCAGGTCAGCGCACACCCACTCGACCTCGCTCGACCGTTCGCGCGCGTGCCGCAGCACCTCCTCGGACAGGTCGACCGCCGTCACCTGCCATCCGTGCCCGGCGAGCCAGAGCGCCTCGTTCCCTTCGCCACAGCCAGCGTCCAGCGCGCGTCCCGGCGGCAGCTTCCCCGCTTCCTCGACCAGCTGCGGATGCGGTTCGAGCTGCGCGTGTCCGGCGGCACCATGCCAGTGCTCGTCCCAATAGGACTGATCGAATGCGTGCGGCACAACGGTTCCTTTCCTGAGGTTCCCGGTTCCACCTTGCAAACCCTCCGGCACGTCTGGCAAGGAAGCTTGCCAATCTGTCAAACTCGGGAAATGGACGACGACCGAGCCCTGGACGCAGTCGGCCCCCGGTTGCGCGAGCTGCGCCGGAAGCGGGACGTCACGCTGGCCGAACTGGCCGCGCAGACCGGCATCGCGGCCAGCACGCTGTCGCGACTGGAATCCGGCAACCGGCGGCCCACCCTGGAACAACTGCTGCCGCTGGCCCGCGCACACGGGGTGACCCTCGACGAACTGGTCGACGCCCCGCAAACCGGCGACCCGCGCATCCATCTTCGCCCGATCAGCTGTGCCGACGGCGTGACAATCCTGCCGCTCACGCGCCGTCCGGGCGGGATCCAGGCGTACAAATTCATCCTGCCCGGACGACGGAAAAAGCAGGAACCCGATCCCAGGACGCATGAGGGCTACGAGTGGACCTATGTCCTCAATGGACAGTTACGACTGGTGCTCGGCGAGCACGACATGACGCTTTCTCCGGGCGAGGCAGCGGAATTCGACACCCGGGTACCGCATTGGTTCGGCGCGGCGTCGGCGGAACCGGTGGAGTACTTGTGCCTGATCGGACGACAGGGGCAGCGCGCTCACGTGCGGGCCGCACCTAAGGCGTGACCGTGGCGGGCAGTCCGAAGGCCGGGAAATGCTCCGCGCCGAGGAAGGACGTGAGGTCGCAGATCCGATCGTCCCGCAGGGTCAGCACGGTGATCGACCACGCCTCGTGCGGAACAGTCGCCGAACCGCCGAGATAGAACGCGACGGCCGGTTGGGCGTTCGCGCTGGTCAGCCGGAAGCGCCAGCTCGGGCAGCGCGTCATCGGGACCTGGAAGGCGAACTCCGTTACGGCGGCGCGGCCGCGGTACCAGTGCGGCAGCGGCGGCATCGACCAGGTGACGTCCTCGGTCAGCAGGCTCACCAGACCGTCGACGTCGCCTTCGGCAAGAGCGGTCGCGAACCCGGTCGCCAGCTCTTGAAGGCGGGAGTCGCCGAGGATCTGCTGCTGAGTCCGGGCCGGAACGTGCGCCGCGATGGTCCGGCGGGCGCGGACCAGGGCGGAGTTCACCGAGGTCACGGACGTTTGCATCATCGTGGCGATCTCGGCGGCGGAGAAGCCGAGGACGTCGAACAGCAGCAGCGCCGCCCGCTGGTTGCCCGGCAGATGGTGGCACGCGGCGACGAAAGCCAGCTCGACCGCCTCGCGTTGTTCGTAGCTGGCCGCGGGGAAATCGGGGCAGGGGCCCAGCCAAGCCACGTCGGTACGCGGGGCGGAGTCGAAGATGACCTGGTCACTCGCCGGGCCCAGGTCGACCGGCAGTGCGCGGCGGCCGCGCTGCTCGATGAGATCCAAGCAGGTGCGCGTGGCGACTGTGTACAGCCAGGTGCGCAGCGCACTGCGGCCCTCGAACCCGAGCAGGCCGCGCCACGCTCGCAGCAACGCCTCCTGCACGGCGTCGTCGGCATCGTGGATCAAGCCGAGCATGCGGTAACAGTGCGAACGCAATTCCACCCGCAACGGGGCCACCGCCCGGGTGAACGCGGCTTCCGAAGAAAATTCCCCCACGACCGACGATTCTGCCGCATCCGGCCGGTCTCACCTGGCAACGACTACCGAGGAGACCTGGAATGACCGCCACTTGGCCGCAGATCCACGCCGAACGCGCCGCACTGGCCGACGATCTGTCCGACGCCGCATGGAGCACGCCTTCGCTGTGCGAGGGGCTCTCCGTCCGCGAGGTGCTGGCCCACCTCACTGCCGGCGCGTCGCTCACGCCGCTGCGCTGGATGGCGGGCGTGCTCCGCTGCCGGTTCGACTTCGATCGGCAGGTCGCGATGCGATTGGCCGAGCACCTCGGCGACAGCCCGGCCGACACGTTGGCCCGCTTCCGCCGGGTCGTCACCAGCACGACGAAACCGCCGCTGCCGGTCGTGGCGATGCTCGGCGAGACAGTCGTGCACGGCGAGGACATCCGCCGTCCGCTCGGCATCCGCCACGAGTATCCGATCGACACGCTCACCGCGGTGGCCCGCTACTACCTCGGCTCCGACCTCGTCGTGCTCGCCAAAGGACGCGTCCGCGGCCTCCGCCTCGAAGCAACCGACAGTGACTTTTCCGGCGGCTCGGGACCCCTCGTGTCGGGCCCGACACTCGCCCTGATCATGGCCATGACCGGCCGTTCCCGGTTCCTCGACGACCTGGACGGCGACGGGGTCGAGGTGCTGCGGCAGCGCTGACGGGCTTGCGCTCCATCGTCAAGCGTTCTATAACAGTGGAGACAGTTATAGAACTCTAAGGAGCCGCTCATGCGCACCCCACCCCAGGAAGGACGCTTCGGGGAGTACGGCGGGCGCTGGGTGCCGGAATCACTGGTGCCCGCCTGCCTCGAAGTCGCCGACGCGTTCGAGAAGGCCTGGGTCGACCCCGGTTTCCGCGAGCAGCTCCAGACGATGCTCGCCCGGCACGTCGGCAGGCCCACGCCGGTGACGCCCGCCGAACGGTTGTCCGCGGAACTCGGCGTGACCGTCGCACTCAAGCGGGAAGACCTCACGCACACCGGGTCGCACAAGATCAACAACGCGGTCGGCCAGGCGCTGCTCGCCAAGCGGATGGGCAAACAGCGGCTGATCGCCGAGACCGGCGCCGGGATGCACGGCGTCGCGACGGCCACCGCGGGTGCGCTGCTCGACCTGCCGGTCACGGTGTTCATGGGCGAACAGGACGTCGAACGCCAGTCGCACAACGTGTTCCGCATGCGCTACCTCGGCGCGGAGGTCGTCCCGGTCCGCTCGGGCAGCCGCACGCTCAAGGACGCGACCAGCGAGGCGATGCGGCACTGGGTCAGCTCGACCGAGGAGGCGCACTACTGCCTCGGCTCGGTCGTCGGACCGCATCCGTATCCGTGGATGGTGCGGGAATTCCAGCGCGTGATCGGCGACGAAGCCCGCGAACAGCACGGGACCGTGCCGGATTTCGTCGTCGCGTGCGTCGGCGGCGGATCCAACGCGGCGGGCACGTTCGCCGGATTCGCAGACACCAGCGCACGGCTGGTCGGAGTGGAAGCGATCGGCGGATCGGGCGCAACGTCCGGCCAGGCCGGGGTGCTGCACGGTTCACGGTCGCTGTTCCTCCAGGACGAGCACGGGCAGATTCTCGAAGCCCATTCGATCGCGGCCGGGCTGGACTATCCCGGTGTCGGACCCGAACACGCGCACCTGCGCGACCTCGGCCGGGCGCAGTACTTCGCGGTCAACGACGAAGCAGCTGTTGCCGCGGCCGCGCAATTGGCTCGCACCGAGGGAATCATCCCGGCCTTGGAATCCGCGCACGCGCTCGCCTGGGTGGCCGAAGCCGCTGGCACGCCGGATCTTCCGGCGGGTTCCACAGTGCTGCTCACCCTGTCCGGTCGTGGCGACAAGGACATCACCACGCTCATTGCCCGCGCCGAGGAGTCCCGCGCATGAAAACCGACCGCAAGATTCTGATGCCGTACATCACCGGCGGCGTTGCTCCACAGTGGACAGAATACCTTCCGGCGCTGGTCGAAGCCGGTGCGGACGCGATCGAGGTCGGCATCCCCTTCTCCGATCCGACTTTGGACGGCGTGACCATTCAGGAGGCGTCCAACGTCGCTCTCGCCAACGGAACGACTCCGCGCAGCGTCCTCAATGCACTGTCCGAGACCACAGTGGACGTTCCGGTCATCGTGAGCACCTACGCCAACTTGGCCGTCCGCAAGGGTTTCTGCGCCGAACTGAAAGAAGCCGGAGTCGACGGTTTGATCGTGCCGGATCTTCCGCTGGAGGAAGTACCCGCGATCGAGGAGGAAATCGACCTGGCGCTCCTGGTCTCCCCCGCGACGCCAGCCGACCGCGCACACGAGATCGCCGCGCGCAGCCGAGGTTTCGTCTACGCCGTCTCGTCGATGAGCACCACCGGCGAACGAGACCACCTCCCCGCTTCCGCGATCGACCTGGCGACCCGGCTGAAGAACGCCACCGACCTGCCGATCCTGGTCGGCTTCGGCATCTCCCAGCCAGCGCACGCCGCCGAGGCCGCCCGCGTGGCCGACGGCGTGATCGTGGGCGCGGCGATCATGCGACGGGTGCTCGACGGCGCCGGTCCGGCGGAGGTCGGCGAGTACGTCGCGACCATGCGGGCCGCGCTGGACTAGAATCCGCTGGTCCCCGCAGAACCGGACCAGAACGGACGCGCATGGCCCGATACCGAGCGATCGCCGCGGATCTCGCCGCGAAGATCCGCGCCGGGGAGTACGCGCCCGGCGAGGCCCTGCCGCCGCAGCGGGAGCTCAGCGCGTCCTACGGCGTCACGCTCATGACGCTGCGGCAGGCGCTGCGCGAACTCAGCGACGAAGCCCTGATCGTGCAACAACCCGGCCGAGGCACCTTCGTGGCGCCGACGCCGGCCTCGTACCAGCTGGGCTCCTTGCGCAGCTTCACCGAGGACTTGCGCGATCAGGGTTACGTCGTGCGCACCGAGGTCGTCAGCCAGGCAGTACGCCGGTTGCCCACTCGCATCGCCGCGCGGCTGCAGGCCCGAGCGACCGATTCCGGCCTGCGGCTGGAACGAGTACGCGAGTTCGGCGGCCGGAGAGCGATCCACCAGGTGTCGTGGATCGCTCCCCCGCACGGGGAACGCTTGCGGGACACCGATTTCACCGCTGTGTCGCTCTACACCGCACTGTCCGAACTGGACGTCGTGGTGGACCGGGCCGCCGAAACCATCCGCCCGGACGCGCTCGACGACAAGCTCGCCCGCCTTCTCGACGAACCGGTCACCACCCCGGTCCTGGTCAGCGAGCGCACCACAAGCACCCCGGACGGCACGATCGTCGTCATCGACCGCGCGACCATCCTCGGCAGCATGATGCACATCAGCACCGAACGCGCCGCCGACCGCCTCTCACTGCGCTGGGGCGCCGGAAGCTGAACCCCGGCGCCCATGCGCCAAAACCGCCAGATGCAACGAAAGCCGAGTATCCGAATCAGACAGATCCACACCCAGCAACCGCTCAATCGTCGCCAACCGCGAATACGCCGCCGGACGACTCAGATTCAACGCCTTCGCGAACTCCGTCATCGAATACCCCGACTCGACAAACGCCCGCAACGTCGCAAACGCCCGGCTGGCCCGCGGTTCCGGCAACGTCAGCAACGGCCGCAGCTGCGCCTCGGTGAACTCGTGCAACCGCGGATGCTCCCGCAGCCACCACAACAACCCGCGCACACCCAGGTCGCCAGCCCGCCGAAGTCCAGGCGTACCAGGCGATTCGACATCCGCGACGTGCACCGCTTCCTGCAGCGCCGCCGGTAGCTCGCCGAGTCGGCGCACCGGTCCGGCCGCCCCGAACGCCGCCGCCAAGCCAGCCGGAACCCCGGCGACCACGCGCTCCAGCAACGCTTTCTCCGCAGCCACCGAGGAACACGGGAACACCGCCGCCACCCGGCCTTCCGCCAGTACCCCGCCGATCCCGTCGCTGGTCAGCACCGCGTCCAGCAGCGCCCGCTCCTGCCCGGCCCGAGCCGGACGGCACACCAGCACCGTGTAGTACGCCGCCGCGGCCAGCCCCAACGCCCTGGCCCGCGCGCGGACCGAACCCTCGTCCGCACCGTGCAGCAGGTCCCGCAGCAAATCGCCCTGCGCCTCGATTTCCACCGACAGCGGCGAGTGTTCCAGCAGCTTCCCGACGGTCAGCGCCTCCGCCGCGCGTTCGAGCACCATCCACGCCGACGGCTGCTCCGCCGAGTGCGCGGGCACGACCAGCCGGCCCCAGCGTTCGCGCGGCGGCCCCACCGGCGTGCACATCCAGCCCTCCGGACCGCCGACCGCGGTCGCCGCGGAAAACGGCACCCTGCGCGACCGGGCTGGCCAGTCGCGCAGCAGCGATTCCGCCGAACCGGCCCCGGCGAACGCGAGCGCCCGATGCGTCCGGTCCTCCAGCACCACTGGCAGCCCGATCAGGTCCGCCGCGTGCGCGAGGACCGCGTCCGGCGCCTGCGACGCCGAACCGACCGTGCTGAACGCCTCGTGCGCACGCTCGGCCAGCCGCAACCTCTCATAGTGCGCGTTGACGATCCTCGCGTGCACGATCTCGGTCACCTCGATGAAGCGGATCGTGCTCCGCAGTTCCACCAGCGGGAACCGGGCCGCCCGCGCGGCCTGCACCAATCCGCTCGGCAGCGCCTTCGGCCGCTCCCACGGGTCCACGACCAGCCCGATCGCGCCGGCGTCGCGCAGCGAACGCACGTACGCCACCGGGTCGAAGCCCGGCTCGGCGAACGCGCGCCCGATCGAGAGCACCAGAACGTCGCTGGTCAGCGTCCCGGCGACGTCGCTCAGCTCGCTCACGTGCACCGACCGCACCGGCACGTCGACCGCGTCCGCGGCCGAGCGCACGACCGGCGCCCCGGCGGCCATCACGGGCAGCTCGAGAACGTCTCGCAGGGTCAGGTCCACCCGCGCAGCATAACCCGACGAAATGTAAAGCCATGGGTCAACAACGTGACGATCCGTCGGTTACCCCAGACCCGTCCGGGAGGGACCCTCAGAGGGCGAATACCAGGAAGAAAGGTGGCTCGATGAGCGATTCCGTGCCGACGCTGTCCCAGTGGATCGCCGGCGGCGAGGCAGCAGGCTCGCCGGACGGCTACGGGGACGTCACGAACCCGGCGACCGGGAAGGTCACCGCGCGCGTGCCGCTCGGCTCGGCCGCGGACGCCGAGGCCGCGATCGCCGCCGCGAAGGCCGCGTTCCCCGCCTGGCGCAAGACGTCGCTGGCCAAGCGCAGCCGGGTGCTGTTCCGGTTCCGCGAACTGCTCGACGCGCGGTCGGGAGAACTCGCCGAGATCATCACCGCCGAGCACGGCAAGGTGCTGTCCGACGCGGCGGGCGAGGTCGCGCGCGGCCTGGAGGTCGTCGAGTTCGCCTGCGGGATCCCGCAACTGCTCAAGGGCGCGGCGACGGCCAACGCGTCGACCGACATCGACGTCACGTCGCTGCGCGAACCGCTCGGCCCGGTCGCGATCATCTCGCCGTTCAACTTCCCCGCCATGGTCCCGATGTGGTTCTTCCCGATCGCGATCGCGGCCGGGAACACCGTGGTGCTGAAGCCGTCGGAGAAGGTGCCGACCGCCGCGAACTGGATCGCCGAACTGTGGCGCGAAGCCGGTCTGCCCGAAGGCGTGTTCAACGTGTTGCACGGCAACAAAGCCGCCGTCGACGCGCTGCTGCACAGCCCGGACATCGAGGCGGTTTCGTTCGTCGGATCGACGCCGATCGCGCAGTACGTCTACGAGACCGGCACCGCGAACGGCAAGCGCGTCCAGGCGCTCGGCGGCGCGAAGAACCACATGGTGGTGCTGCCCGACGCCGACCTCGACCTGGTCGCCGACCAGGCGGTCAGCGCCGGTTTCGGGTCCGCGGGCGAACGCTGCATGGCGGTCTCGGTCGTGGTCGCGGTGGGCGACGTCGCCGACGCGCTGGTGCCGCGGATCGCCGACCGCGCGAAGACGCTGGTGACCGGCGACGGCACCCGCTCCTGCGACATGGGCCCGCTGGTCACCGCCGCCGCGAAGGACCGGGTCTCCGGCTACATCGCCGCCGGTGCGGAAGCCGGCGCGACGCTGGTCCTGGACGGCCGCGAAGGTGAATTCGACGCGGACGGCGAGGGATTCTTCGTCGGCCCCACGGTGTTCGACCACGTCCGCCCGGACATGCCGATCTACACCGACGAAATCTTCGGCCCGGTGCTTTCGGTCGTCCGGGTGGAAACGTTCGCCGACGCGATCGAGCTCATCAACGCCGGCCCGTACGGCAACGGCGCGGCGATCTTCACCAACGACGGCGGCGCGGCCCGCCGGTTCTCCGCCGACGTCGAGGCGGGCATGGTCGGCGTGAACGTGCCGGTGCCGGTCCCAGTGGCCTACCACTCGTTCGGCGGCCGCAAAAACTCGCTGTTCGGCGACACCCACGCGCACGGCGGCGAGGGCGTGCACTTCTTCACCCGCGCCAAGGTCGTCACCACCCGCTGGCCCGGCCCGGAGCAGGGCGGGCTCAACCTCGGTTTCCCGCAGAACGTCTGAGAGGGATCTGCAATGGACACTCAGTCGGCAGCAGCCCGGCACCTGTGGATGCACTTCTCCCGCATGGGAAATTACCCGGACTCGCCGGTCCCGGTGATCACCCGCGGCGAGGGCGTGCACGTGTGGGACGACCGCGGCCGCAAGATCCTCGACGGCCTGGCCGGACTCTTCGTCGTGCAGGCCGGACACGGCCGTCGCGAACTCGTCGAGGTCGCCGCGCAGCAGGCGAACGAGCTGGCGTACTTCCCGATTTGGGGCTATGCCACGAAACCCGCGGCGGAACTGGCCGAACGGCTCGCGCACCTCGCGCCGGGCGACCTCAACCGCGTCTTCTTCACCACCGGCGGCGGCGAAGCGGTCGAGTCCGCGTGGAAGGTCGCGAAGCAGTACTTCAAGCTGACCGGAAAACCCGGCAAGCACAAGGTGATCAGCCGCGCGGTGGCCTACCACGGCACCCCGCACGGCGCGCTCGCGATCACCGGGCTGCCCGCGATGAAGAAGGACTTCGAACCGCTCGCGCCGGGCGGTTTCCGCGTGCCGAACACCAACCTGTACCGGCATCCGGAGTTCGCCGACGACCTCGAAGCGTTCGGCCGCTGGGCCGCGGACCGGATCGAGGAAGCGATCCTGTTCGAGGGCGCGGACACGGTCGCCGCGGTCGTGCTCGAACCGGTGCAGAACTCCGGCGGCTGCCTCACGCCGCCGCCCGGGTACTTCGAGCGCGTGCGGGAAATCTGCGACCGGCACGACGTCCTGCTGGTCGCAGACGAGGTGATCTGCGCGTTCGGCAGGCACGGCGCGACGTTCGCCAGCGAGAAGTTCGGCCTCCAGCCGGACCTGCTGACCTGCGCCAAGGGCCTCAGCTCCGGGTACAGCCCGATCGCCGCGCTGATCGCGTCGGACCGGGTGATGGAGCCGTTCCTCGCCTCGAAGGTCGCCTTCCCGCACGGGTACACCTTCGGCGGGCACCCGGTGTCGGCCGCGGTCGCGCTCGCGAACCTCGACCTGATGGAACGCGAGGGCCTCAACCAGCGCGTACTGGACAACCAGGACGCGTTCCGTTCGACGCTCGACAAGCTCCTGGACCTGCCGATCGTCGGCGACGTCCGCGGCGACGGGTACTTCTGGGCCGTCGAACTGGTCAAGGACAAGGCGACCCGCGAGACGTTCAACGCCGACGAACGGGAACGCCTCGTCCGCGGTTTCCTGCCGGGCGCGCTGTTCGACCGCGGCCTCTACTGCCGCCCGGACGACCGGGGCGACGTCGTCGTCCAGTTCGCTCCGCCGCTGATCGCCGGGCAGGCGGAGTTCGACGAGATCGAACAGATCCTGCGAGACACGCTGCTCGAAGCGCAGAAACTCGTCTGAGCCAACTGGCGAGGGAGGAGGCCGGGACCGTCTGGTCCCGGCCTCCTTCCGTGCTGTCTCTTATCCTGGTGACAAGGAGCCCTCACCGCGAGGCGGCGAGCATGCCCGCGCATGAACCCGGCCTCGACCGGCGCTTGGCCGACGCGAGCAGGCAACGGCCTGACAACTGCGCCGCCTCAGCCGTGCCAACCGGTCACAACGCCCCGATCTCCTCGCACGCCTTCCGCACCCCAGCGCCGTAAGCCGGATCCGCCTTGGCGCAATTGTCGATATGCCGCTCCACCGTCTCCCTGCGCGCGCCCTTGATCCCTCGCGCCGTGTTCTCGAACAGCCGCTGCCGCGCACCCTCGTCCAGCAGCCGGAACAGGTTTCCAGGCTGCTCGTAGTAGTTGTCGTCGTCCTCGCGATAGTCGAACCGGTCCGCGACCTCGCCGCCCGGTCCCGCGGGCTCGGCGTACTGCGGCTGCTCCGCCCACCGCCCGAAGGAATTCGGCTGCACGCCCGGCACTCCGCCCTGGTTGCCGTCTACGCGCATCGCGCCGTCGCGGTGGTAGGTGTTGACCAGCGCCGCCGCGCGCGGGCAGTTGACCGGGATCTGGTGGTGGTTCACGCCGAGCCGGTAGCGGGTGGCGTCGCCGTAGGAGAACAGCCTGCCCTGCAACATCTTGTCCGGGCTGACCGAGATCCCCGGCACCAGGTTGGCCGGGGTGAACGCGGCCTGCTCGACGTCGGCGAAGTAGTTCTCCGGATTGCGGTTCAGCTCCAGCTCGCCGACCTCGACGAGCGGATAGTCCTTCTTGCTCCAGACCTTCGTGAGGTCGAACGGGTGGAACCGGTAGGTCGCCGCGTCCGCCTCCGGCATGAGCTGCACATACAGCGTCCACTTAGGATAGCCGCCGCGTTCGATCGCGTCGTACAGGTCGCGCTGGTGCGATTCGCGGTCCTCGCCGATGAGCGCGTCCGCCGCCGCGTCGGTCAGGTTTTCGATGCCCTGCTGGGTGCGCAAGTGGAACTTCACCCAGTGCCGCTCGCCCGCGTCGTTGATCAGGCTGAACGTGTGCGAGCCGAACCCGTGCATGTGCCGGTAGGTCTTCGGGATGCCGCGGTCGCTCATCACGATGGTGATCTGGTGCAGCGCCTCGGGAAGATTCGTCCAGAAGCCCCACTTGTTCTCCGCGTTGCGCAGGTTCGTCCGCGGATCGCGCTTCACCGCGTGGTTCAGGTCGGGGAACTTCAGCGGGTCGCGGTGGAAGAAGACCGGCGTGTTGTTGCCGACCAGGTCCCAGTTTCCTTGCGAGGTGTAAAACCGGACGGCGAACCCGCGGATGTCGCGTTCCGCGTCGGCGGCGCCGCGTTCCCCGGCGACGGTGGAGAACCGCACGAACGTCTCGACCTCGTTGCCGACCTTGCCGAACAGCGCGGCCCTGGTGTAGCGGCTGATGTCGTGGGTGACGGTGAACTTGCCGAACGCACCGGACCCCTTGGCGTGCATCCGCCGCTCCGGGATCACCTCGCGGTCGAAGTGCGCGAGCTTTTCCACCAGCCAGAGGTCCTGGAGCAGAACCGGACCGCGGGCGCCCGCGGTGAGGCTGTTCTGGTTGTCGGTGACCGGCGCGCCCGCCGCGGTGGTCAACGGGTCGGTGTTGTCAGCGAAAGTCATCGCTCCTCTTTCGTTGCATTCTTCCGCGAAAAAGGACTTTGCCGCCAAGATGGTACCGAAGCGCGAAGGTGATTCACTGCGACAAACAGCGTAAATTGCCGGAGGAATATTCCTCATTACGAGAATAGCTTCGCATCCTGCGCATTCATTTCGGAATACGTGCCCGGCACTGCGAATTTCCGGTTATTCCTCGCTGTCGCGCACGACGAGCGCGATCTGCACCCGGTTCACCACGCCGAGCTTCGCGAACAGGCTGCTCGTGTGCGCCTTCACCGTCGCCACGCTGATGTGCAGCCGTGCGCCCACCTCGGCGTTCGACAGCCCTTCCGCGATCGCCCGTGCGGTGTCCCGTTCGCGTTCGGTCAACGCGGCCAGCCGCGCCCGCGCCGCCTCGCGCGCGGCACGCCGGCTCCCCGACGACTGCGGCCCCATCGCCGCGGTGATCAACCGGCTGGTGGCGGCCGGGGACAGCGCGGGGTTCCCGTCGGCGACCGCGCGCACCGCGGCCAGGATGTCCGGCGGCGGGGTGTCCTTGAGCACGAACCCGAGCGCCCCGGCACGCAGCGCGCCGAGCACCATCTCGTCGGAGTCGAAGGTGGTCAGCACGAGGATCCGCGGTGGGTCCGGCCAGCTGAGGATGGCTTCGGTCGCGCTCAGCCCGTCGCGGCCGGGCATCCGCACGTCCATCAGCACGACGTCCGGCCGGAGCCGGCGGACCTCGGCGATCGCGGCGTCGCCGTCCGCGGCCTCGCCGGCGACCTCCAGGTCGGCCTCGCCGTCGAGCATGAGCCGCAACGACATCCGCACCAGCTGATCGTCGTCGACGATCACGACCCGCACCCGGTCCACTCACTCGCTCCCTTCGCCGCGGGCAGGCCACGGCAGCCACGCGGTCAGCACGAACCCGCCGTCCGGGTCCGCGTGATGGTCAAGGTCGCCACCGGCGAGCTCGACCCGCTCGGCAAGCCCCAGCAACCCGAACCCGGCGGACGGCGGCGGCGCCACGTTCTCGGTCGCTCCGGAATCCCGCACCGTCACGCGCAGCCCCTCGCCCTCCCCGCCCTCCACGGTGACACACACGTCGGCGCCAGGCGCGTGTTTCCCGGCATTGGTCAGTCCTTCTTGGACGATCCGGTACACCGTGCGCGCCAGCAGATCCGGCGGATTCCCGACCGTCTCCGGGGTATAGCTGACCTGCACCCCGAGCGCCCGCGCGTCAGCGACCAGCGCGGGCAGATTCGCGAGCGAGGGCTGCGGCGGCTCAAGCCCGCCCGGACTGGCCCGCAGGACCCCGAGCACCTCCCGCAGCTCCTCCAGCGCCTGATGCGCACCGTCGGCGATCCCCCTGGCCAGCAGCGACACCTGGTCAGGCGGCAGATCGGCGCGATGCCCCAGCACGCCGGCCTGCATCGCGACCAGCGACACCCGGTGCGCGAGGACGTCGTGCATCTCGCGCGCGATCCGGTGCCGCTCGACAATGCGCGCCTCGGCCGCCCGCGCGACCTGCTCGCGTTCGGCGCTCTCCGCGCGTTCCCGCAGCGACTGCAACTCCTCGCGCCGCGCCCCGATCGCCGCTCCGACCGCCACGACGATGCCGGTGACCAGCACGATGAACGAAATGGACCACCACCACGGATCCGGGTCGGAACCGCGAGGGTAGAGCCCTTCGGTGACCGCCGCGGTAGCGACGCACGCCAGCCCGATGAAGGTGGTCTCGAACAGCCGGCGCCGAGTGGCGAGCGACCCGAGCACCAGCAGCGCGGCTCCCCCGGCGGACGTCGACACCGCCGAGACGATGATCACCCCGGTCGCGATCGAGAGCGGGTACTTCCGCCGCCACAGCGACGCGACCAGACAGCCGAGCCCGACGATCGGGTCGCCGAAAATCAGCCACCCGATCCGCGGGTCGTCGGACCCCGCGGGCAGATGAGACGCGACCGCCACCCAGGCAACCACGCCGAGCAGCGCGGCCACGGCCAGCCGCCACCCCTGCTGCCACGGCTTGAGCTTGACCTGCGAAACGATCACCAGCCCATCTTCGCCGATCCGCCCGCGCCGTGCAGCCGCCCTCGGCACACCCCGCGCCCTAGACCAAAGTAGTAACCCTCGACTTTGGTCGGCCCCGGTTCGCTCCGCAGGTCCGATGCGCACCGTAACCGCCGCCGACACACTGGGAGCACCACGACTCAAGGAGAACACATGAGCAAGGGCGGCTACTCAGCAGTGCAGATCGTCGGCATGGTGCTCACCGTCGTATCCGCACAGGCCGCGATCCGCAGTTTCTTCGACCACGACGCGCGCCAATTGTGGGGCGTTCTTGATTGGGTCCCCGGCGGCTGGGGCGGACAATTAGCCGCACTGGTAGTGCTTACCCTCGCCGGGGTAGTCCTCGCCGGCTGGGCGCACGACCGCACCAAGGAGAAAAGCTGAGTCCACTGCGGACTCAATGCACCTCCGGCCCGAGCGCCGCATACGTCTCCGGACGCTTGCGTCGCAGATACTCCGCCATCGCCAGCCCTGCGACGATCAGGATCGGCAGCAGCCACGGCAACAACCCGATCCACGCCGCGTCGGACCCGGCCATCGTCGGAAAATTCAGCACCGCCAGCACGATCACGCCGATCAGCCCAGCCCCGCCAAGCCCCGGCGCGACAAACGTGCTCCACCAATGCGGATCCCGCCGTTGCCGGAAGAACACCACCACCGCGATCGACGCCATCGCCTGCAACACGAGGATCGCCAACGTCCCGAACCCAGTCATCGACGACGTCAAGAACGCGACCGGATCAAGCCCCAGCACCGCGAAGATCGCCGCTACAACCGTCGCGAACCCGATCTGCGCCGCACTGGCGTTACGCGGCGTACCAGAAACCGTACGCCCCAACACCTTCGGCAACACGCCGTCCCGGGCAAGCGCGTAAATGTACCGACTAGCGGAGTTGTGCAACGCCAGCAACGCGGCGAACAGACTCACCACAAGCAACAACTGCATGACATCGGTAAGCACGGTCCCGAGCACATCCTGCGAGGTAGCCAAGAGCAGGTCCCCCGCCGCGAGATGATCCTGCGCCACGGCTTTCGCGTTCCCCACGCCGATCGCGCTGACCAGCGCAAGCGAGGTAATCGCAGCGAAAACCCCAATAGCGATCACCGCGATATAAGTAGCACGCGGCACTGACTTGTTCGGGTCGCGCGCTTCCTCGCTGAACAACGCAGTCGCCTCGAACCCGATGAAACACGTGGCAGCAAACAACAACCCAAGCCCGATAGACCCAGACGTGACGACCGCAGGCGACAACGCACTGAGCGAATACCCAGACTTCACGAGCACCGCAACGTCGAAGACAACCAGAATGCTGACCTCAAGAATCAGCGACACCGCAAGCACCTTCGCCGAAACGTCCACCCCACGACGACTCAGCAAAAACACCGCGACGACGGACAACGCAGCCCAAAACTCCCACGGCAAGTCCAAATGAAAGACCCGGTTGACGACCCCGCCCGTCAACGCACCAGAGGTCCCCACCGCCCCCGCGACGAAACAGTCGTATCCAGCCAACGCCACAAACGCCCCGGACAACCCCGCCGGACGCCCTAAGGCCGCAGTAAGATACGCGTAGAACCCACCAGCGTTGGACACGTACCGGCTCATCCGCGCGTAGCCAACACCGAACAACAGCAACACAATCCCCGCGATCAGGAATGATGCAGGCATCCCGCCGCCATTGCCGAGCGCGATCCCGAGCCCCGCGATCACCACCATCCCGGTCAACGGCGCGACCGCAGCGAGCACGAGAAACGCAATCCCGCCAGTGCCGAGCGCATTAGCGCGCAGCTGCCCTCCGACAGCCTCCGGTGTCGACTGCTGTGCCATCCAGGCCTCCCGATCCGCTACAAGGCGCCCATTTGCCCCGCAGCGACCCAGTGTCGCTTGCTAGAGGCTGAGGGCCTTGTCATCGCAGGCAGAGGTCTTGCCAATCCGCGCACCCCCCACTCCGGGGAGGTTCGTGGGGCCACCCTCACAGCCGCTGATTCCCTCAGGGCCCCCCTCACGACCAGCGGCCGGTACGTGAGGGACCCCTTCACGGACCCAGATTCCCTCAAGGACCCCTTCACGACCCACTCGCCCGCCCCGCACCCACCGGGATGCGCCCCAATGCGGCATTGGGTGCGCTCAACGCACCGAACGCCACATTGGGTGCGTCACATGCACCCAATGCCACATTGGGGCGCAAGCCCCGCCACCAACGAAACCGCACCGATGCACCCAACGTCGAGGCACCCACACCGCCCCCAACCCCGATCCGAAGCCCAACTGCGGTCGGTGGGTGCTTGTCAAGGCATCTTTCCCGCCTTGACAAGCACCCACCGACCGTCAGCACAATAAAACTTCGGGGTGGCGGCCCCCCTAACGAGCGCAATGTCGCCGCCAGGCGACGAGCCGACCCCCCGGCGAACCAACCGTCCACAATAGACCAAGCCTCCATCAGCTATGCTCAACAACGTGCCAACCCCAGCAGGCAGCAAAGGAATGCCGCGCCCCGAACGGGAGCGGCTGATCCTCGACGCCGCCGTCCACGAGTTCGGCACCCAGGGCTACGCCCACGCCTCAGTAGCCGCCATCGCACGCCGAGCGGAAATCTCCAAACCCCTGGTATACGGCTACTTCGAATCCAAAGACGGCCTCTACCTGGCCTGCCTCCACCGAGGCGCAGCCCCGCTGGTCGACGCCGTCACCGAAGCCCAAACCGGCACCGGCCTCACCCGCGCCCTAGGCACCTTGGAAGCGATCTTCCGCACCCTGGAACCCCGCCGCCTGGACTGGGCCGTCCTCTGGGACCCGACGCTGCCCCCAGGCTCCGCAGTGGACGAAGCAGCCCGCTCTTACCGCCGCAAACTCTCCACGCTCGGCGCGGAAGGCACCCAGGAAGCCTTGGCCTCAGCCGGTTTCGCTGACCCCGCCGACGCCTCGCTGTTCGCCCGCATCTGGTACGGCGCGGTCGCCGCCACCGTCAACTGGTGGCTCGAGCACCCCGAGGAACCCGCCGAAACCACCACTCAGCGCTGCGCCCGCATCCTCACCTCCCTGCGCGGCTGACCTCGCAATCCACCCACTCGAAGTACCCGCTCCCCGAAACCGGCCGCCCCCGAAACGCACCGGAATACGTGTACGCACCGACATAACCGCGCCCATGGCCGTACCGCAGCGGACTGTCCACCACCGCCTCCACCGCCACGACCTCCTCCGCGCCGTCCCGCACCGTCCACCGGAACCGCTCCGGAACCTGCATCTCCCGCCCCCGCGGATCAACCTCCGGCTCAGCCCGATGCTCCACCTCGACCCGCACATCCCGAAACACCGCCGCGCCACCGTCAAGCGTGCGCAGATGCGCCAGCCGGCAAGCCGTCGCCCCGGCCGCGCGGACATCGGTGAGCAGAAGCTGCGTCCGGTCATCGAGATTGATGATCTGATAGGTGAAGAAGTCAATCGGCAGCTTGAACCGCTGCGGCAACGGCGAACGCCGAAGTGCTTGCGGTGAAAGAGATCGTGCGTACTCCACAGTGCAGAGACCGCCGATTTCCGTCTCACCGGTGTCGTCAGTGATCATCCCGGTGAAGGTGGCGAGCAGACTCAAGTGGTCGTAAGCCGGATTGCGCACGAACCACGAGACCTGCGGCGTCGCGGTGATCTCCAGGTCCGCCGAGAACCCGTCGTACCGCGCGTGCACCTGATACGACGGATGCGCCGCTTCGATAGCCAGCTCCGAATCCCACTCCAGCCGCGAACCGTCCTCGGCGAACCGGCATTCGGTGCGCGAGTCGTAAGCCCGGTAGTGGTGATGCCCAGGCGCGGCGGTGGACGAGAGAACGGTCGTGGTGCGACGGGCGTCGGAGGTCGCGAGGTAGTCGTTGTCGAAACAAACCGCGCCGGTGCTGCCGATCAGAGTCATGGTGTTGAGGTAGCGGTGCGGCCGCGGCAGCTCCGGCACGAAAATGCCGTAATGCGTCCACGCCCAGGTCCGCGAGCCCGGATGCGGCCGCAGCAGACCGGGCCGGTCGAACGGCTTCGCGGACTCCTCGATCCGCTGGTCGAAGCGAGGAAGCACCTTGTTCACCACGAACGGCGCGGCAGCGGTCAGCACGCTCATCTTTCCTCCTCAATGCCTATTACCCTAGAGTAAGTTACTCAAGGGTCAATTCGGAAGGGAGCAGACGGATGACACGGTCCTGGTGGGGTTGGGGCGACGTCGAGGAAGCACTGACCGCCGAAGAAGCGGAGGCGCTGGTCGCGCGCACGGCCGCCTTCCTGCCCGCCCACGACTTCACCGACCACGCCCCGCCCCCGCCGGACGACCTGCCGGTGCCGCCGTCCTGGCTCCGCCCGCCCACCGCACTGGCCCGGTTGTGCTCGACCGACCAGACCGACCGGCTGTCGCACGCGCGCGGCAAGGCGTTCCGCGACGTCGTCCGGAACCTGGAAGGGCGGGTCGAAGCGGTGCCGGACGTCGTCGCGCGTCCGGAATCCGAGCAGGACGTACTCGATCTCTTGGACTGGTGCTCCACCGACGGCACGCCGCTAATCCCGTACGGCGGCGGCAGTTCCGTCGTCGGCGGCATCGAACCGCGGTTCCCCGCGCCCGCGGTGTCGCTGGACCTCGGCCGCCTAGACCAAGTCGTGGAGATCGACCGGACGAGCCGCGCCGCGCGGATCCAGGCCGGGGTGTACGGACCGGCGCTCGAGGACCAGCTCCGCCCGCACGGGCTGACGCTGCGGCACTACCCCCAGTCGTTCACGCACTCCACGCTCGGCGGCTGGCTCGCGACCCGCGCCGGCGGCCACTTCGCCACGCTGGCCACGCACATCGACGACCTCGCCGAGTCGCTGCGCGTCGTGACCCCGGCCGGGGTCAGCGAGTCGCGGCGGCTGCCCGGATCGGGGGCCGGACCGTCGCCGGATCGGTTGTTCCTCGGCTCGGAAGGCACCCTCGGCGTGATCACCGAAGCCTGGATGCGGCTGCAAGAACGCCCTCGCTGGCAAGCGAAAGCGTCAGTCAGCTTCGGCCGGTACTCCGACGCGGTGCAAGCGACCCGGGCGATCGCCCAGTCCGGCCTGTACCCGGCGAACTGCCGTCTCCTCGACGCCGCCGAAGCGTTCCTCAACACCGGCGTCCAGACGGACGGTTTGCTTCTGCTCGCGTTCGAGTCCGCCGACCATCCGGTGGACGCCTGGCTGGACCGTGCCCTCGAACTCACCGCCGACCACGGCGGCACCGTCACCGCCCGCCGCGGCGAGTCGGGTTCGACGTGGCGTTCGGCGTTCCTGCGCATGCCGTACCAGCGCGACGCCCTCGCCCGCCGGTCGATGGTGGTGGAGACCTTCGAGACCGCCTGCACCTGGGACGCGTTCGACTCCCTGCACGAAGCGGTCACGACGGCCGCGAACGCGGCGATCGCCGAGATCTGCGGCGCGGGCGTGGTGACCTGCCGGTTCACCCACGTGTACCCGGACGGCCCCGCGCCGTACTACGGCATCTACGCGACCGGCCGCTGGGGCAGCACCGTCGCACAGTGGGACGAGCTGAAAACCGCGGTGTCCGAAGCGATCCTGGCCAACGGCGGCACGATTACCCACCACCATTCGGTCGGCCGCGACCACCGCCCGTGGTACGACCGGCAGCGCCCGGACCCGTTCGCCGCAGCCCTCTCCGCGGCGAAGGACGCCCTGGACCCAGCCGGGATCCTGAACCCGGGCGTCCTTCTCCGCTGACCCGTCACCGCCGCAGATACCGCAACGCCCGCGCCGCCGCGTGGCTGCCGCACATCCCGTGCGCACCCGGCCCCGGCGGCGTGGCCGCGGAACAAACGAAATGCCCGGGAACACCCACGTCATACGGCTGCAACGTCGTCCGCGGGCCGAAAACCAGCTGCCGCAGGTCTTTCGCGCCGGTGAGGATGTTGCCGCCGACGAAATTCGGGTTCTCCGCAGCGAATTCCGCCGACGACGTCGTCACCGAACCAATGACCCGCTCCCGGAAACCCGGCGCGAACCGTTCGATCTGCGCAGTGATCGCCTCAGTAGCGTCACCGGTGTATCCATGCGGCACATGCGCGTACGCCCACACCGGATGCACATCCCCGACCGAACGCGTCGGATCAGCCAGATACTGCTGTCCCAGCAACACGAACGGTCGCTCCGGCATCCGTCCATTGTGTACGTCCCGTTCGCCAGCAACAACCTCCGCCGCTGAACCTCCCAAGTGGACAGTCCCGGCCGCCCGCGCTTCCGGCGAACGCCACGGAATCCCGCCCTGCACCGCGAAGTCCACTTTGAACGCGCCGGGACCGTAGCGAAACTTCTCGTACGCCCGTCGAATCCGCGGCGGCAACCGGTCACCGAGCACGTGCGCGAGAGTGCTCGGGCCGACGTCCCACACCACCACGTCCGCCCGCGGCAGCTGCGAAACCGACTCCACCCGCACGCCAGTCTCGATCTTCCCGCCGAAGTCGGCGATCAATGCGGCCAAGGCGTCGCTGATCGCCCGCGACCCGCCCTCGGCGACCGCCCAGCCGTGCCGGTGACCAGCGGTGAGGATGCCGAGCCCGATCGCCGACGACAGCGGACGGTCAAGCGGCCGGAACGCGTGCGCCGCCACCCCGAGCCACAGCGCACGAGCCTGCGGAGTGCGAAAGTACCGGGCCAGCACGGTCGCCGGCGCGACCGTCGGCAGACCGAACCGGCACAGCAGCAACGGATGTTTCGGCACTCGCAACAGCGGGCCGAGAATGTCCTCGCTCAGCGCGTCGTAGTTCTGCGCGGGCGAGGAGAACAGCGCTGACCAGCGACGTTCGTCCGCGCCGAGCCCGGCGGCGGTGCCGGAGACCGAGCGTCGCAGGACACCGGCGGTGCCGTCGTCGAGCGGATGCACGCAGTCGATTTCCGGCAGCCGCCAGCGCAGGCCGTACCGGTCGAGCCCGAGGTCGGTCAGCACCGGCGAGCCGACCGCCATCGGATGCGTCGCGGAGCAGTGGTCGTGGCGCAGGCCGGGGACGATCGCCTCGTAGGTGCGGGTGCCGCCGCCAATCTCGTCGGCGGCCTCCAGCACCGTCACGTCGACCCCGGCGCGAGCCAGCACCGCCGCCGCGGCGAGCCCGTTGGGTCCGCTGCCGACCACCACTGCCGTAGTCATGCCGGCACGCTGCTCGTCGTCGCCGGGCTCGCGGTCCAGGTGACGGTGAGCGGAATCGGGCCGTTCGGCAGCCACGGCTGTTCGTTGACCGCGTCGGCCACCGTCCAGTGGCCGCGTTCGATCACGCCCAGCGCCGCGTCAATCACCTGGTAATGCTGCACCTTCGAGTGGATGGCCTGCGACTCGACCCACACCACGATCCACTCGCCGGGCGCGAAGCCGACCCGCTTCTGCACCGCGTTGACGAAGCTGAGGTCGTGCAGGTGCCCGTCGCCGAAGTTGAACCCGATGATCGAGTTGCAGCCGAACTCGGCCTCGCGCACGGTCCGCGTCTCGAGGTCCGGCAGGTTCTTCGCCAGCACCGAGAACAGGCCGCGGCCCTGGCTGTGCATCGACCGCCAGGCGATGGTCTGCTGCATGGTGATCTCGGCGATCTCCGCCGGATAACCCATCGCCTGCAACTGGTCGACCTGGTTCTTCGTCGGCCGGTGCGGCAGCGTGTTCAGCTTCGCCTCGGCCCCCGGCGCGAACGCCCACAGCGCCGACGCCCAGTTGCCCGCGTACTGCCGCATCGACGGCAGGAACGACACCAGGTCCGGCCGCAGATTGCCCAGGATCGGGAAGAACAGCAGCGCGGCCGCGATCACGACGGCGAGCCAGCCCGGCGTCATGTCGCCGACGCCGTATCCGGCGCTCGCCGGGAAGCCGAGGAACAGGAAGATCGCGAGGTAGCCGAAGAGAATGTTCCACTCCAGCGGCACCGCCAGCGGGAACGTGGACGTGATGAAGAGGTGGAACGCCACCATCAGCGCGACCCCGGCGAGCGTGACCCAGTGATTGGTGGAGAACAGCAAAACCAGCGGCGTGATGATTTCCACCGTCGTCCCGCCGACGTGCGCCATGAACGACGCGAGCTTCGACGGACGGATGTCGTTCGGGAAATTCCGGTAATGCGCGCGCTTCAACCACTTGAACGGAACACACGGACTGTTGGACACCATCGGCGGCACCACATTCGTGAAGTGCTTGCCGAACTTCGAGACGCCCGCGCCGATCCAGACAGTGCAGATCAGCAGTTTCGCGGCGATGATCATGTTCACGAACGGCAGGAAGGCGAAGAACACCAACGCGGGCAGATACTGTTCACCGCGAGCGGCGAGGAAAATTGTCTTGTCCCGCAATCCATTCAGCACGTACAGCACGATCGGCGCGATCAGCAATGCCGGACGCACGAGTCCGGAGGTGTTGCCGGGCAATGCGGCCGACAACGCGGCGTCCGGGACACCGGGAAGCACGACCGCGGTCAGCAGTGTGGCGAGGAAAGCCAGGTACAGCAGCACATCGAAGCCGTTCCGCCGGTCGCCCGCGGTGAACGGCACACGCTTCCACGGCCGCAACCGGATCGTTCCGGGCCGCGCCCAGAACAGGATCCCGCCGGTCATCGGCTTGAACTTGCCCGCGATCGGACCCCAGGAGCCGGCGACGCCGACCGTTTCCAGGAATACCGTCCACAGCACGAGCTTTTGGTAAACCACTGGTTCGTGCCACCACGCGGCGACGTCCCAGAACGGGCCGACACCGGACGTCGCGGTCGCCAACGCGACCCCGGCCAGCACGTAGAGGAAAACCAGCTTCACCACGTACGTGGCCGGAATCATCTTGGGCGAGCCGAATCCGAACTGGACCCAGTGCAGTGCGAGTGCCTTGGTTCGTTCGAACAGTGGCTTCCGCAGGAAGGTTTCCGGATCGACCGGGGGAAAGTCCCCTGTCTTGAACCCCATTGTTCTCCGCCTTTCTCCGGGCAGCATCGACCGGGCCCGTCACTGCGGGCACGGATTTTTCTTTCAGATTCGGATCAGCTGGCCGCGGCGAGTACCCGGCGCAGCGCGGGTTTGTCGATTTTGCCGACTGGGTTCCGCGGCAGCGCGGGCACGATGTCGATCCGCACCGGCACCTTGACCCTGGTCAGCCGTTCCCGGCAGTGTGCAAGCAGTTCGGCCTCGCTCGCTGTCCTGGACGGGTACAGCGTCACGGTCGCCACCGGCAGTTCGCCGAGCACCGGATGCGGCGCGCCGACCACCGCGGCTTCCAGCACCGCCGGGTGTGCGTGCAATGCGTTCTCGATCTCCTTGGGGTAGAGGTTCTCCCCGCCCCGGATGATCATGTCCTTGATGCGGTCGACGAGGACGAGGTAGCCGTCCTCGTCGAACCGCCCGACGTCGCCGGTGTGCAGCCAGCCGTCGACGATCGTGGCGGCGGTCGCATCGGGCCGGTTGAGGTAGCCGCGCATCACGTTCGGACCGCGGACCACGACCTCGCCGGGACCATCGGTCACCAGCTGTCCTCGTGGGTCCATCAGCGCGACTTCCTGCCCGGGCAGCGGAAGCCCGACGGTGCCCGGTTTACGCGGCCCAGCCAGCGGATTCAGCGTGGAAGCACAACTTCCCTCGGACAGTCCGTAGCCCTCGACGACCACCACGTCGAACCGTTCCTCGACGCGCTGGATCAGCTCGGCGGGCATCGGCGCGGCACCGCAAACCGCCAGCCGCAGCGACGAAGTGTCCGGCCGCACGGTGTCCGGCAGACCTGCCAACCGGGCGTAAATCGCTGGCACGGCAGAGAAATACGTCGGACGGACGCGTTCGATTGTGTCGAAGAAGTCGTCGGCGCGGAATCTCGCAGTGATCGTCGAGCGGCCACCAGCGAGCAGCGGCGCGAGCACGCTGACCACGATTCCGTTGACATGGAACAGCGGCAGAATCAGCAAACTGTGGTCTGCTGGGCCGAGTTCGAGCGCGTCGACGATCATTTCGGTCATCACTCGCACGTTGCGGTGGTCGAGCACCACGCCTTTCGGCTGTCCCGTGGTGCCGCTGGTGTAGATGAGCAGCGCGACCGCGTGGTCGTCGTCGGCCACCGGACCGTCGTCGGGAGCGGCGGTCGCCAGTTCCTCGACCCGCATCGTCACCAGGTCCGAATCACCGTGTCCCACCACGACTTTCGCCCGCGCGTCGGCGATCTGGAACGAGGCTTCGCCGTCGGTCAGCTCCGGGTTCACCGGCGTGACCGCGGCACCGAGCCGCCAGGCAGCGAACAACACCACCGCGAACTCGACGCGATTCGGCAGCAGCACCGCGACGACGTCGCCAGCGCCGACCCCGCGGGCCCGCAACGCGGCCGCCGCGCTGCGCACCCGCACCGCGAAACCGGCGTTGCCGAGTTCGCCGTGTTCGTCAGCGAGACACGGCCGGTTCGGGTTTCGCCGGGCCCGTTCCTCAGGCAGCGCCGCGAGGTGCATCGTCGAAGTCCTTTCCCAGTGCGGCTCAGGTGGGAAATGACGGTAAGGACGGGCCGTGACCCAGGCCATAGGCCGCAGAACCGAAGGGTCCGCCGGTCGTTGTGCCGGGGTCACAACCGCCTGCACCGAGGGGGTGAACGACGCCGCTCGCCTGTCGCTGAGGCGGTCCGGTGGTTACCCTGACCGCCATGTCCGACGCCGTCGACGCCGTCGTGGCCGAGATCGCGCACGCCATCGACGCCGACCTCGCCGCCCGCACCACCGAACTCACCGACTGGTTCGTCGAGATGATCCCGGAATTCCGGCACGACGAGACGGTCCGCAAGCTCATGATCGCCAGCACGTCGGCGAATCTGGTCGCGATCCTCGACATGCTGTCGCATTCCATCCCGCTCGACCGGATCACCGTCCCGCCCGCCGCGGCCGAGTACGCGCGCCGGTTCGCCCAGCACGAGCTGTCGCTGGAGGCGCTGCTGCGCGCGTACCGGCTCGGCGAGCACCGGTTCGAGCAATGGGCGATCGAGGCGCTGGAACGGCAGCCGAACATCGACACCCAGCTGGCGCTCGCGGTCCTCGCCGAACTGTCGCGGCGCACCAACCGCTACATCGACCAGGTCATCGAGGGCCTGATCGACATCTTCGAAACCGAACGCCGGCGCTGGAGCAGCCGCACCGGAGCCGCGCGGGCGGCGCAGATCCGCCTGGTGCTCGATTCGGACACGCTGACCGAAGACGCCGCACAGCAGCTGCTCGCCTTCCCGATGCGGCAGTGGCACTGCGCGGCCGTCGCGTGGCTGCCCGCCGAGGGCGCGGGCGAACTGCAGGCTGCGGCGCGATTGCTCCAGGAGGTATGCGGACGAGGTCCAGCCCTGACCATGCTGGCCGACGACCGCACACTGTGGAGCTGGACGGTCAGCACGGAGCGTGACGACGTCGAGGTCGAACGCCTCCGCTCCGGCGTGACAACCATCGGCGGCGGCCTGCGACTGGCCCTGGGCGCGCCCGGCTACGGACTGGCCGGATTCCGCGGCTCCCTGCGCGAGGCGGTCCGGGCACGGGCGGTCGCGGAGACCGACGAGGACCAGAGCCAGAACGTGGTGCTGTTCGACGACGTCGCGATCGCCGCCCTGCTCACCGAACAGTCCGACGACGTCTACCGCTGGATCGCGCGCGTCCTGGGAGACCTCGTCGCCGACGATCCCGGCACCGAGCAACTGCGCGAGACGCTGCGAGTCTTCCTCGACACCGACGGCAGCTACACGCACGCCGCCGCCCGGCTGCACCTGCACAAGAACACCGTTCACTATCGCGTCCGCAAGGCCGAGGAACTGTGCGGACGACCGCTCGCCGAGCATCGGCTGGAAGTGGAAGTCGCCCTGCGTGCGGCCACTTCGCTGCGCAAGCGGCTGCCGTGGAACGAGCCCGGCTGAGCCGTCAGTCCATTGTGGATTCTTTTGCCTTCGCGCGGCGCCGTGTTAGCCTGTCGCCGTGCTGCGCCTCATGACGTCCGAGCGACTCGTAACCCGGCGCGCCGGCTGAACCAGGCTGCCTGCGCGCGATGCCGGTATGCGGTTTTTGCTTCGGGACCTGGCCCTTCTTTCCCTCGCCAGAACTTCCTCCCGGAGTACGCCATGTCCTTGAGCACCTTTTCCTCCGCCCCGTACACCTCGGCCCCGGCGATGTTGGTCCGCCGCCGGATCGCGACGTACTTCGTCGGCGGCATCGACCAGATCCCCGCCTTGGTCGCGACGCTGACCCAGCACGGGAAGCTGATCCACGAGCTGTCCGTCGACGTCCGCGAGGGAGTCCGGGAAAGCAGCATGGTCAGCACGGTCCTGGTCAGCCCCGACGCACTCGACGCCCTGCTGGACGCGCTGCGGGCCCTCTCGTCGGTCGTCTCCGCCGAACTGGCCTGATCCCGCCCGCCCCGCGACCCGGCGGCAGACTGGGGTCCCCACCAGCGAAAGGCACCCCACATGCGATTGGCGGACAAGATCGCCCTGATCACCGGCGCTTCGAGCGGCATGGGCAAGGCAGCAGCCCTGACCTTCGCCCGCGAAGGCGCGACGGTCGTCGTCACCGACGTCGAAGACGCTGACGGCACCGCCGTGGCCGAAGAGATCCGCGCCAACGGCGGCCAGGCCGAATACCGCCGCCTGGACGTCACCGACGAAACTTCCTGGACCACCGCCATCGCCGCCGTCCTGGCCCAGCACGGACGCCTCGACGTGCTGGTCAACAACGCCGGCATCAGCGGCACCTTCGACCCCGACCTGACCAGCACGGCGTTCTACGACCGCCTGCTGCAAGTCAACGCCCGCGGAGTGTTCCTGGGCATCAAACACGGCGCCGCGGCGATGTCCGGCCGAGGCGGAGGTTCAATCGTGAACCTGACCTCGATCTCGGCGTCCATCGGACAAGTCGGCGTGCATCTGGGATACGCCGCCTCGAAAGGCGCGATCAAGTCGATGACCACCACCGCAGCCGTCCACTATGCGGCCGAGGGCATCCGAGTCAACGCGGTAGCCCCCGGTCTGCTGCCCCCAATGCGAACGTCCCGCGGCTCGACCGACCCGGTGTGGCGAGCGAAGCAGGTCGAGGGCGTGCCGATGGGACGGACTGGGGAGGTACAGGAGGTCGCTGACGTGATCCTATTCCTGGCCTCGGCGGAATCCTCGTATGTAACCGGAGTGGAAATCCTGGCCGACGGGGGTTACACGGCCCAGTAGGCGGTTTTTGGACGCTGGGGCTCCTGCGGAGTCGGCGGGAGTCCCAGCGCTGTGAAGGTGCCCTCGTGCCGCCGCCTAGCTGCTGTCTCGCACCGACTCCTGTTTCGGCTTGGGCTTCCCTCATCCGCCATTGGCCACCGCTTGCCCCTCCGGCGCTCGGGCCTCCCAGCCCACCGACCGTCGCCGATCCTCATTCGGCGTGGGCTTCCCTCATCCGCCATTAGCCACCGTTTGCTCCTCGCCCAACCGGTGCTCAGGTGCCTTCCGGCCGTTCCGCCTCGCGCCGATCCCAGTGGCTGATCGCCCCCCGGTCCGGCCTCACGCCAACTCGTCCCACCGCCCCTCCGCCTCGCGTCACCTCCTCCGCCTCCCGCAACGCCTCCCGCCCTTCCTCCGCCTCGCGCCAGTTCCTCCAGCCGAGCCCTTCACACCACCCCTGTCCGCCATCGACATCCGCTGCCGTGATCCCCGCCTCTGCCTCAACCGACCGTCACCGACCGGCCCGCGCGGTACGTTCACCGGACCACCCCCGGGGTGGCGAGACGGAGGCGAAGCCGGTGGAACTGAGGCAGGTCGAACACTTCCTGGCGGTAGTCCGGCACGGCAACTTCACCCGCGCCGCCCAAGACGTGCACGTCGTGCAGTCCGCGCTCAGCGCGTCCATCCGGAAGCTCGAAGCCGACCTCGGCGCGGAATTGTTCGACCGCACCACGCGCCGGGTCACCCTCACCCCCGCGGGCGAGGCGCTGCTGCCGCTGGCGCGCCAGATCGCCGCGGACGTCGACTCCGCCCGAGGCGAGGTAGCCGCCGTGACCGGCCTTGCGCGCGGCCGGGTGTCGATCGGGACCATTCAGACCCTGACCGTCATCGACCTGCCCGCGAAGCTGGGCGAATTCCGCGCCCGCTACCCGGGAATCCGGCTGCGCGTCCGGGAAGGCACCATCCCCGGGCTGACCGCCGCGGTGTCCGACGGCGAACTGGATCTGTCCTATGTGGGCGGTCCACTGCCGGAGGAGCTGGCCGAATTCGCCAGCTGGCAGCAGAACCTGGTCCTGCTCACCCACCCCGGACACCGCCTGTCGCCGCGCCGCCGAGTCCGGCTCGCGGAACTGGACGGCGAACCTTTCGTAGATTTCACCGGCAGCGGCCTGCAAGTCTTGGTCGACCGAGCCTTCACCGAGGCCGGTGTCCGCCGCGATCAGGTCTGCGAGGCGACAAACGTCCCCCTGCTGATCGACCTGGTCGCGGCCGGCCTAGGCGTCACCGTGGTCCCAGAGCAGGTCGCCGCCCGGTCCGGGCTGCCGTTCGCCCACCTCACCCAGCCAACGCTGTCCCGCACGATCTACCTGACCGGCCGCTCGGCAAACCTCACCAACCCGGCGGCACGGGCGCTGCTGGCCCACCTCCTCGCCTGACCCCGCGCACCGGCGCGAGCACCAACGCGAACCCAACCAACCCCAACACCAGAGCGACGGTCGTCAACCCGGTAATCCCGGCAACGAACGCCAACGCGAACGCCCTCCCGCCAAACCGCCGCAGCAACCGGACAACATCCCGAGTAGCTCCGTCGACCTGCTCGACCTCGACTGCCAGGTTGATGCTGGCCGCCGAGCCGACGTCAGTCGCAGACCCGGCGCTAACCGCCGCCTCGACGCCGACCATCGGATTGGCGCTGGGCACCCGGCGGTCGCTCGCCACCGGCTCACCGCAAGCCGACGGGTCGACGTTGGCCACCAAGTCGCCGTCGGACGCAGGCTCGGCACTAGCCACCAAGTCGACGTCGGCTGCAAGCCCGCCGCTAGGTACCGATTCGGCACCGGCCGCAGGCTCGAGGCCAGCCGCCGATTCGATCTCGGCCCTGAGCCCGGCTCTAGCCGCCGACTCAATCTCGACTGCAGACCCGGCGCCAGCCACCGACCCAACCTCGGCCGCGAGCCCGGCACCAGCCACCGACTCGAGGTGAGCCCTGGACTCGGGGCTCGTCACCGGGCCGACACCGACTGCAGACTCGTCGCGCGCCACCTCATTGATGCTGGCCGCCACGCAATCGCCCGCCGCCGCGAGGGTGGCGTCCTCAGGTGCGCACCTACGCTCGTCTCTCGCGCCGAGGGCAGCGTCGTCCGGTGCGATCCCGCGGACGTCCACGTCTCCCCCACCGGTTAGGCCGGTTTCGGTGTCGGCGGACCGGTCCGTCGACACGTCGCCGTCGAGGTGCCGGTCGTCGTTTCGGCCGGAGTTCTCGGCGGGATCGTCAGGCACAGACGTCATGCGCTGAGTATTGGCGTGTGTCGACCTCCCAGTCCAACACCTGTTTTCGCTGCGATTCAGCGATGAAATCGATCGCCCGCTCGGAGGCTGATCGACGTGACAGTCGCCGTCGGCTCGACGGCACCCGGGTCAGGCAAAGACCACCTCCTCGCTTCCGACCAGCTTCACGCCTGCCGTGGACAGTTCCTCGTTCACGCGGGCGCTCTCCTCGGCGGCGGAGAGTTCGTCGTCTTACTGGCGTGGGCATCCTGGACCAGCGTGACTTCATGACCTCGGTTGAGGGCGGCCAAGGCGGTGGCTCGGACGCAGAAGTCGCTCTGCATTCCGACCACGACCAGCGGGGTCGACTCCGGCAGCAGGGAGCCCAACTGTGTGTCAGCGAAGGAGTCGGGTGTCTGTTTGTCGACTACGTGCTCGCCGGGGCGGACCTCGTGCACTAGTTCCCAGCCGGAGGTCCCAGGCACGTCGGGATCGTCGCCGGTGCCGTTGTTCCGGATGTGCACCACCTGCGCGCCCGCGGCCCGCGCCCGTTCCAGGACCTGCGTGATCGCGGCGACGATTCGGTCGGCATCGGGTACGGGGGTGGGATGAGGTTCACCCCGAATGGTGGACAGGGGCTTACGAGGGGTTCAGGCAGCCGTTCGGAGTGCCTGCTCGAAGTTGTCGGGGCTGAGCATCCCGATAGCGGAGTGCCGCCGCACACTGTTGTAGAAAC
>NZ_JARACH010000071.1:0-45409 GCF_029087445.1 Amycolatopsis sp. La24 | reverse complement strand
AACCCCGATACGAAGCCTCCCTGCGGTTCGGGGGTGCTTGTCAAGGCATCTTTCCCGCCTTGACAAGCACCCCCGAACCGTCAGCACAATCAAACTTCGGGGTGCCCCACGCAACCAACAGGCGCAATGTCGCCGCCAGGCGACGAGCCGAATCACCCCACAAACACCAACGGCCCCCGCCTGCGGATCCAGCCCAACCCTCCGCAACACCACGTAACGCGCGTAACGCGCGTAACGCGCGTAACGCGCTGACGCGCTCAGACCCCTAAAGGCAAATAATGTTCAAAACACAAGGCGGCTCATGGCTGCTCGACGAAGCCGGCTGGCTCGAACTCGACGGCGCCGACGTGCTCGTCGACGGCTGAGTCGGCCCAGTCGGCCCGGTCGTTTCCGGCCGCTCGCTCGACGACGGACGCGCCGGAGCGGAATCAGCCGGGTGGTCCGCGGTGCTGTGCTCGCCGAACGGATTGACGTTCGCCTTGGTCGAGGGCGCATCCCCCGTGCCGGCAGTGCCCTCTTCGGTCTCCTCGCCGGTGGGCGTCGGCGGGTTGGTCTCGTCGACGCCGCCCGCACCGCCGGTGCGGTCCGGCATCTCGATCACGCGCATTTCGGTGATCCGGGCGGCCCCGTCGTTCGCGGTGGTCCCGTACGAGACGAGCATGGCCGCGGCCCCGCAGCCGACGATCACCGCGAGCATCACCGAAACCATGCGCCACCTGGACCGGGACGGCGGCGGGATGCGTCGTTCGTGTCCTTCGCGCACCAACAGCTCGGCGACCGAAACCTCGTCGTTCACCAGTGAGACCTTTCACCAGGAGTGGCCTATTCCTACCGGATGCGGCCACCGAACGGGTGACAAAGAGAGAAACCTTCTACCCAGAGTGCTCACTCTAGCGGGTGTGAATCACAGCGCATTCACAGCTGCGCTTAGCCAAAATCCCAGCATGCCCAGCCACTCTGGACGCATGTCGCTGCGCGAGCCGGACCCGGCGCCCCGCCCGGCACGCAGTGCTGCCACCGCCGGAACTCCCCGGAAGTGGCGCTCCTTGACGTGGCTGCGCGGACGGACGCCCGCCGTCCAGCCGGTCTCCGTCCCGATGGCCGGGAAGCCGGAACCGGGCAACCCGGGCACCGAACCGGCCATCGCAACGGCAGCGGCCCCCACCAGCGCAGGCGGCACCCAGTTGGTCGAGATCATCGACGGGTCCTCGCGACCGACGGCGACGGCCGTGCTGACCAAGGACGACCCGGCCGCCAGCTCGCTCGAACTCGTCCAGCCCGTGCCGAGGCTCCCCTTCCTAGCCGCCGTCCCCGCGAGCTGGCGGCCGAAGCGCGCCTGGCTGAGCCTCGTCCCCAGCCCGCGGTCCACGCCGTTCACCTTCGGTTACCTCGTCCTGCTGCTCGGCACCTCGCTGCTCCTCCGCTTCGGCAGCTCCAAGCTCACCGACAAGCTCCTCGCGGTCTCCAGCACCGACGCGCACAACATGGCGCGCCACCCCCTCACCGCGCTCCTGACCAGCGCGTTCTGGATCGCCGACGGCGGCTGGCTGCCGTACGCGGTGATCTTCGCGATCGCTGTCGCCCCGTTCGAACGGCGGTTCGGCGGGCTCCGGACGGCGCTGGTCTTCTTCAGCGGCCACGTGCTCGCCACGATCGCCACCGAACTGCCGGTCATGGCCCTGATCCACACCGACGTCCTGCCGCATTCCGCGGGCCGCTGGCTCGACATCGGGGTCAGCTACGGCTTCCTCACCACCGCCGGCGTGCTCGTCGCGCTGCTGCGCGGGAGGGCTCGGATCGCCGGGATCGTGGCCCTTGAGCTATTCGTTATCGGCGTCTACGTGACCGACGATCCGGCCAGTCTCGCCTCCGTCGTGACGGTCCTCGGACACGCCTGTGCGGCCCACTTCGGCCTGCTCGTGTGGGGTCCGCGGCTGCGCAGCGTGCCCCGCATCGCCCGATAGCACCCACCTTCATCGTCCGGACGAGTGACGCAAGCAGCTCCCCGTGCGGATATACACAGGCTTCACTCGGTGGTGTAATCGACGGGCCATACGCCGACAAGGGGGATCGGAAGCACCATGGAGGCTGACGCCCTGGCCGGTGAACCGGGTGGGATCACCCGGCGCGCCCAGCTAGCGGGCCTGCGGCCGGACGCCGGCGCGGGGGTCCTGTTCTCCCTGCGCGCCTCCGAACCGGCGACCCTCACCTGGCTGCCCGGCCTCGACGCGGTGCTCGGCCTCCCCGGCGCGACCGGCAAGGAGCTGTGCGACCGGCTCACCGAGCTGCTCCGCCCGCTCACCGCGAACCTCCGCCGCACCCCGCCCGGCCGCGATTTCGAACTCGAGCAGCCGCAGGACGGTCCCGACGGCACCGCGCGCCGCATCCGGCTGCGTGCGCGGACCGTCGGCGAACAGGACCACACGACCGGCCTGCTCGGCGTCGCCTCGGCGGTCGCGGAGACGGTGCCGGAGAAGTCCGACCTCGCGGAGCTGTCCGACCGGTACCAGCTGCTGATGGAGCAGAGCCCGGACGCGATCTGCGTGTACTCCGGCGGCGTCGTCACCTACGCCAATCAGGCGGCCCTGGACCTGTTCGCGGCACGGGCGGCGCACGAGGTCGTCAGCCGCGAGTTCGCGGACTTCGTCGCTGCCGAATCCGCGGACCTGCTGGAGGATCCCAGCGCGGAACCCCGCGAAGCGGTGTTGAAACGGTTGGACGGGAGCAAATTCGTGGCGGAAACCGTTTCGGTGCGCACCAGCGACTCGAACCCGCCGTCGTTCCAGGTGGTGATCCGCGACAGCACCGTCAAACACGCCGCCGCGGCCGCCGTCCGCGCGCAGGAAGCGCTGGTCACGCACGTCAGCGACGCCGTCGTCACGATCACCGCCGAGGGCATCGTCACCGGCTGGAATCCGGCCGCCGAGACGGTCTACGGCTGGCCTGCCTCGGAAGCGCTCGGCAGGCGGGTGCACGAGGTGCTCGGCATCGACCCGTCCCCGGCCTCGATCCGCGACGGCGACGCCGAGCAAACCCACCGCTGCCGGGACGGCTCGCCGCGGCAGGTCCGGGTGTCCGCGACCGAGACCGTCGACGGCTTCCTCCTGGTCTGCACGGACGAAACCGCACGTCGCCGCGTCGAACAGCACTACGCGACGGTCGTCGCCGCGCTCGACGAGGGCGTGCTGGTGATCGGCCCGACCGGGCTGATCCAGTCGGCGAACCCGGCCGCCTGCCGCATCCTCGGCGTCCCCGAAGCGGACCTGCTCGGCGTGCCGTGCACAACGCTCGTGTTGTTCGACGAGGAAGGCAACCGGATCCCGGACGACGAGCTGCCGTCCATGCACACGCGCCGCACCGGGATCACGCACAACGGCCTGGTCGTGCGCCTGCGCCGCCCCGACGGTCGCGATGTGTGGGTGTCGCTGACCTCGCGGTTGCTCGATTCGGACGACCCGAAGGGCGTCTCGGTGGTCACGTCCTTCACCGACATCACCGAACGGCGCGCGATCAGCGCCCGGCTGGCCCACGAGGCGACCCACGACCCGCTCACCCGGCTCGCCAACCGGACCCTGGTGCTGGACCGGCTCAACCGCCGCGACGGCGGCGAGGCGGCCGCCGTGCTGTTCCTCGACCTGGACAAGTTCAAGCTGATCAACGATTCCCTCGGCCACCCGGTCGGCGACCAGGTCCTGCGCATCGCGGGCGAGCGGCTGCGCCGGGCCACCGGCCCCGACGACGTCGTCGGCAGGCTGGGCGGCGACGAGTTCGTGGTCGTCACGTCCGCGACGACCGGTCCCGCGCAGGTCGGCGTGTTCGCCGCGCACCTGCGATCGGTGCTGGCGGAACCGGTTTCGGTGCACGGCAGGCAGTTGCACCTGGACGCGAGCATGGGCATCGTGCTCGTGGAACCGGACGACCGCCGCAGCGCGGAAGATCTGCTGCGCGACGCGGATGTCGCGATGTACCAAGCG
Source organism: Amycolatopsis sp. La24 (assembly GCF_029087445.1). NCBI lineage: Bacteria > Bacillati > Actinomycetota > Actinomycetes > Pseudonocardiales > Pseudonocardiaceae > Amycolatopsis > Amycolatopsis sp. La24. Next base: position 41,435 of record NZ_JARACH010000071.1, on the reverse strand, counting down.
AAATCCCGCGGCCGCGGCCGGTTCGAATTCTTCGACGTCGCCCTGCGTAGACGCATGCAGCGGCGGTTGCGAATGGAGCAGGACCTCCGCGATGCTGTCCACAGTGGACAGCTATGGCCCGCTTACCAACCGGTGGTCGACCTGCGCACCGGCGAGATGGTCGGTGTCGAGGCGCTGCTGCGCTGGACCCACCCGAAACACGGCGCGATCTCGCCCGCGGAATTCATCCCGCTGGCCGAGGAAAGCGAACTGATCAACGTGCTGGGCAAGTACGTCCTGCGCGACACCACGCGCGAACTGGCCGCGCTGCGCACCGGCCGGGGCCTCGACTTGAGTCTGAAGGTCAACCTCTCGGTCCGGCAGCTGGACGACCCGCACCTGGTGCCCGCGGTCCGCGATGCCCTTGCCACCACCGGCTTGCCGCCCGGATCGTTGACGCTGGAAGTCACCGAAAGCGCCCTCATGCGCGATACGTCGGCGGCCGCGGAAGTGTTGTCCGCCTTGCGTTCTCTGGGCGTTCTGCTGGCGATCGACGACTTCGGCACTGGCTATTCGTCGCTGGCCCAGCTCCGTCGGCTGACACTGGACACGCTCAAGATCGACCGCTCGTTCATCACCGGAATCGCCGATTCCCGCGACGCGGCCGCGATCGTCACGAGCATCATCGCGATGGCGCACGCGGTGGATCTGACGGTGGTGGCGGAAGGCGTCGAGACGGCGGAAGAGCTGGCGCTGCTGCGGGAGCTCGGCTGTGACCAGGCCCAGGGTTACCACCTGGGCCGGCCGTTGGCTGCCGCGGAGTTGTTTCAGTAAGTCTCGAGCAGCGCCGCCAGCTCGTCCTCGGTGAGGAAGACGTCGAGGTCCTCCAGGGTCTTGCCGAGATCGACCGGTTCGATCGTGCGCGTTTCGACCGTGCCGTCGGGGTGGCTTTCCTGGTACTCGCGGCCGAGGAGCCTGCGGAACCGTCCCGGTTCGAGCCGCATCACCACGACCCGCCCGGTGAACGGGGACTTCGGGTGCGTGGACGTGTAGTGGTGGAACACCTGGTAGTCGAGCGGTCGGCTGTGCACGAGGGGAAGCACTTCGTGCAGGTCTTCCCACCCGTCGCCGTCCTGCTTCTGGAGCACCCACCAGCCGTCGCGGAGAGTCATCCGATGCGCCCACCCGGCTTGGTCCACTTCGGCCCCGTCGATCAACGGCATCGGCACCAGGATTCCGGCCCCGAACCCGACGTCCACGAGAAACTGTTGCCCCTCAACGGTAATCACGAGCGTCATGTGCGTGTACGGCCCGCTCTTCCGCGGCTGCACCCGCGCGACCGTGCGCTGCACCTGGTAACCCAACTGCTCGGCGACGGCCGCGAACAACCCGGCCTGCTCGTAGCAGTACCCGCCTCGGCGACGTCCGACGAGCTTCTCGCTGACGACGTCCAGCTCGATCCCGCGATGGCGGCCGATCACCACGTCGACGTTCTCGAACGGGATCGCCTCGACGTGCGCCCGCGCCAACCGCCCCAGCGCGGCTACGGACGGTTCCTCCCGCCGCTGTCCGATGCGCGCGAGGTAGGCGTCGACGTCTGCTGCCTCGATGTTCCATTCCCCAGTCATGCGATCAGTGTGCAACCTCCAGCTAGCTCTAGGTCAATAGTCACCCAGGGTCACAACGGTTGTGACTGGCACCACTCTCTGGTGTGATGTACCCCCGATGCCTACCAGTCAGTAGCACACGTCCGAGTGAGTGCTGGCCTTTCTCGAAGGGAGCCCGATGAAGACCCCTCGACCACTGGCCCGGGCCAGTGCGGTGACGGCACTGGCGACCGCCGCCGCATTGCTGCCCGCGACCGCGTGGGCAGCGGCCCCGACCTGGGCCCCGGCGGACACCGCCGCCGTGCACCCCGGGGTGCAGACGCACACCAACGGGGCGCAATGCACCTCGAACTTCGTGTACAGCAACGGAACGGATGTCTTCCTCGGACAGGCCGCGCACTGCTCCGGCACCGGCGGCTCGACCGAAACGAACGGCTGCTCCGCCGGTTCGCTCCCGCTCGGCACCCCGGTGGAAATCGCCGGCGCGAGCAAGCCGGGAACGCTCGTCTACAACTCGTGGCTGACCATGCAGTCCCGCCACGAGGCGGACGCGAACACCTGCCAGTACAACGACCTCGCGCTCGTGAAGGTCGACCCCGCGGACGTGTCGAAGGTGAACCCAAGCCTGCCGTTCTGGGGCGGGCCGACTGGCGTGAACACCACCGGCACGAAGCAACTCGCCACCGTGCTCAGCTACGGAAATTCGGAACTGCGCGGCGGAATCACCCAGCTGTCCCCCAAACAGGGCACCAGCCTGGGCGACACAGGCGGCGGCTGGAGCCACACGGTACTCACCGTGACCCCCGGCATCCCCGGCGACTCCGGCAGCGGCTTCCTCGACCGCGACGGCAACGCACTCGGGGTGCTCAGCACGCTGAACCTGCTGCCCCAGCCGGGGACGAACGGTGTTGGCGATCTGTCGCGCGAGCTGGAGTACGCGAGCGCGCACGGCGGGCTTGGGACAGTGCAACTTGTCCCGGGGACGGCTAAGTTCCGGGGGCCGTTGATCTAGGGCTCGAGCTTCGGTTGGTGGCGTGCCCGGCACGATTCAGTTCGTGCCGGGCACGCAGCCGGTTCTGTGGTTTGGCGAGCGCTTACCACGCCGAGGGTCGGACAAGCTCGTGCTGGACAGGCCGAGTCTCCGCGCCGTGGCCGCTCGACCGCGAGCCGGACAACAAGCCGGGACCAGCAGACTCGCGGGCACGACGAGACGCAACACCGCGATCGCGACAAGCCAAGCAGCCCCACCGGGCCTCACGCCACCGCCCGGTGACCGGCCTCATCCGAGCCTGCGCCAGACACCACCAGGCACGGCGCCACGCGACTGCCCGCGACAATCCAGGCACTGTGCACCGCTACTGCCCAGGAATGCGGCCTGGATCAATCTCCCACCGCGACCGCGTACAGGTACCAAGTCGAGTGGGGCAGCCACTGTTCATCCCACCGCCAGTCGTCGTCCTTTCCGGTGACCACGTATCCGCGATCCCAGGCGATCCCGCTGCCGTCCTCGTTCAAGCCGGTGATGCCGTTGACGATTCCGCCCGCGGTGGGCAGGAACTGCCACGACCCGAGCCAGCTGTACTGCGGGTTGGCGTGGCCGCTGCCGTCAAGCATGCACACGCCGTACGGGTTGCTGCCGCAGATCCAGTTCAGCTGATCAGCCGCGTACGACCGCAGGCGTGCCGCGAACTCGCCGGGAAACCGTGGCGCAGCAAGGCGAGCGGCGGTCGCCAGGGAAGCGATCCGCGCGTTCTCCCCCTGCCACCACTGGTCCTTCGCTCGCGGAGTGACGTTGTGCGGGAAGAAAAATGAGCTATACCTCTTACCCTCCCCATCTTGCACAAGATTCCGCGCATACCCAAACGGGTTAGGCACCTCGGCGGTCACCGCGAGTTCGACCTCCAGCGAGCGCCGCACCACCTCCAACACGTCAGAAACCGTTGCCGCGTCAGCGATCTCGGTGTACGCGAGCAGGCTGATCACCGGCAGGCCAGCGTCCGAGGGATGGAAATACGGCCGGTCGCCGTCGTCCGCGCACCAGTAGTCTCGGTAGGACTTCCAGGAAACCAAGCGCTGCAACAGGTTGTGCGCCCGGCGATCCGCTGCTTCGCGGTAGACTGGCTTCTTAGTCACCTGGTACAGCTCGACCGCCGCCAGCAACGCACCGTAGTCGTCCTGGATGTTTTCCTTGCCGTCATTGGTCATCTCGACGTTGTGCTGCTCCAGGTATTCGAACGCAGCTTCCGCTGTCGCCAAGTACTCCGTGTGCGAGTAGTCGCCCGACGCATCCAGCGTGGTCGCCGCGGCCAGCGCTGCGATCGCGACCCCGCCGCCTTCGCGGTAATTCACCTGGACGGGGTCGCCGTCGCTGTTCGCCAGGACGTACCGCAGCTTCGGATCCTTCGGCGGTCCCGGCTGGATGACCGACGTGACGAAGGTGCCGCCGTCGAGTTTGACCCGGTGCAGGTAGTCGGCGCCGAACAGCGCTTCGTCGGCCAGCCAGGTCCGCAGTTGGGTGAATTTGGTGTCGCCGCGCGCGGTGAGCCGCTGGTACGCCTTGGCCAGCACCCATGCGGTGAGCGGGATCTGGAGAGTGTTGAAGTAGCTGCGGTCCGACAGCTGCGTGAAATGCTTGCCGAAGTCGCCGGTCGCGTCGTACCAGGCACCGTGCGCGTCCATGACCTGCGTGCCCTTGGGGCCGATCGGCGCTTGCCGGTCCTGGCGGTCGAACCGGTCCGAGCTGCGGGTGCCCTTGAAGTAGTGCACGACGTGGGAGAGCGTGTAGCGCTCGAGCACCAGCTGGTCGATGCGAAACGGCTGCGACCGCCCGTCCGCGGCGAGCAGGATGTACTCGCCTTCGGCCTTCAGGGCGGAGAAGTCCGCGGTCCAGTAATGTCGGTCGTCCCATCCCGGGACCTGAGCCGCCGGCCGCGGGCTGCCGGTGAACACGACCTTTCCGGTGGCGAGGTCCGCGACGGTGAACCTCGGGATCGCCCGGGGCGACTCAGCGGCGAGTACCGCCCGCTTGGGCGCGCCGGGTGCGTAACCGACGTTGTTCGCGTAAACCGCCACCCCGGGCCGTGCCTCGACGGCCTCGGCTCCGAACGGTGCCATCACCCCGACCCCCACCGCCGCCGATCCGGCCAGAAAACCTCGACGTCCCACATCTCCCGGCATCCTCGACCTCCAGTGGTCCAGACCTTTTGAGATATCATCGAGGCTAGGGAGCGCTCCGAAGGTTTGGCAAGACTGTTTCCGAAGGGAAGACCGAGACGACGAAAAAGCCCCCATCCGCTGGGATGGGGGCTGAAATTCGCTGTGGCCAGGGCCGGGGTCGAACCGGCGACCTTCCGCTTTTCAGGCGGACGCTCGTACCAACTGAGCTACCTGGCCGGGAACGCCGGCTAGGAGCCGAACGATCTTGCGACCCTGACGGGACTCGAACCCGCGACCTTCGCCGTGACAGGGCGACGCGCTAACCAACTGCGCCACAGGGCCTTACTGGTACTGCGTACTCCCAACGGGATTCGAACCCGCGTTGCCGCCTTGAAAGGGCGGAGTCCTAGGCCACTGAACGATGGGAGCCCGATCGGTTTCGGTGGACCGACCGACCGCGCTCTCAGGTGTTCCCCTGGGAGCGATTACAAGCATAGGGCACGTTCCAAGGGCTTTGCACGGGGGGTTCATTAAGCGATCGGCGAGCCTCCGACCTGCGGTAACGCCAGCGCCAACGCCCCACCCGCGCCGCTTCCCGCCGATCGGCCGCTTCGAAGCCGGGTCGGACGATCGGTGTGCGCCACGCCACTCTACGCCGGAGACGAGCGCGCACGCCGAGAGTTCAGGCCGCCGAAACCCACACAGTTCGGCCGTCCAGCCTCTCAGCGCTGTACGGGCGCCTGACCGTCGTCACCCGGACTCAGCCCGAGCATCTCCAGCAACTGCGCGCAGTCCTCGACGTCGAGCGCACCGGCCGCGACGGCCAGGCGGGCTCGGCGGACCTGGTCGTCGGAGACCCGGTGCCCTTCCGACGACCCGCGCTGCGCCGGCACGCCGCCGGACAGTGACGTGCTTCCCCCGTCGGCACCTTCGTACCGAAGGAGGAACTGACGAACTTCGACCGATCCGCTCATGGCCCCTCCATGCGGTTCGCAACAACTGGCCGCGAGGCTAACCAGCGGCGAGCAGCACCGGCAGCCCCCCGGAGAGTGAACCTGCGAACACTCTCCGAAGCTTCCCTGGTAACGCATTCCAAGATCGCGCAGAACGATTTCTCCCGGCTTCCCCTCGCCGATCCCCGGAACTCGTGCAACAATCGGTGTTGCTGACACACCCCCGGTCAGCGCCTGTGGAGATCCCCTCCGACCCCCGCGTTCCTCCCCCTGGCGCGGGGGTCTCTCCATTTCCGCACACCGGCGCTGACCTGCGGATCTACTCTCCGTACCCCTGATCAACAGACAGTCGCGAAATGTGTTTACCGACTGGGCTGAACAGGTGATCGAATTGGGCTTGCCGGGCACGGAAATGCGTGTGTCGTGGCTCACAGTGGTTTCTTTGCCGAGACCCAACCGTTATCGTGACCGCGTGCCTCTTCCCTCCCTCGGCCGCCTCAGCAGCCGCACGAATCTCAAAGCCGTCTCGAGCGGGCGGCATCGCAATGCCGCCAAAGCCGCCGGCGACGAAGTCGTCGAGGACAAGGAGCTCACCAGCTACCTCGCCGCGCTCGCCCCGGACTCCGACCCGGAGAGCACCGGGACCGGCAGCCGCTTCGGCGACGCGCAGGTCTACCAGCTGCGGATGAACCTCATCGCCAGCCAGCAGCTCAAGGACATCGCCGTCGCCAGGAACCTGACCCCGCAGGCACTGGCGCAGGAATGGATCCTGGAGCGCCTCTCGTGGGAGGGCCAGGCCGCCTCCGCCCAGGAGCGCCGCCACTCCGACGCGATGACCGACGAATTCCACTTCCCGGCGGAGACGTTCGAGCAGCCCCTCGTCGGGCGCTGATCCCCGCACCCCCTGAACGAAAACCCCCGGCTTCCCCCGACGGCCGGGGGTTTTCCCTTTCCAGGGGTCGCCGGACCGCCGGAGTCCCGGTGAGCGGGACGCTCTCGGATTCCGCCGCCGACGACGCGGTCTTGGCCGCGAAACGGACGGCGCGGCGGATAGCTCGCGACAAGGGCGACAGCCAGCCGAGGCCGCCGCTGTCGAGCAGCTGCACGATCGCCTGCCAAGAACGGCACAGCGGGGCGCGTGAGAAGCCAACCCGCCAACTCCAGCGACCGACCCGGCCCCAGCGACCCGCCACAGCGGCCAGCGCCACCCGATCGGGTCGGATCACGCACGCCCACTCGCAGTGGGGCAACCATCCGATCCGGCGTCGCCCGTACGTGCCGGGAGCCTCGCCGAAACCCGCCCTCGACCGGCGACCCCCGAACCCGAGCACCCGGCAGCCGCCGCCCCAACACCCGCCAGGATCAACCGCGGTAACCGTCGCTCCAAACATTCCCCACAACGGAAGCCGCAATGAAAAAAGGCCCCGACGGGAAATCCCGTCGGGGCCCTTCTTTCAGGCCTGAGAAAACGCGCGGGCCTGACTCAGATCGCGCGGACCTTCTGGGCCTGCGGGCCCTTCTGCCCCTGGCCGACCTCGAACTCCACTCGCTGGTTCTCCTCGAGGGTGCGGAAGCCGCGTCCCTCGATCTCCGAGTAGTGCACGAAAACGTCGCCTTCGCCGCCGTCCTGCGCGATGAAGCCGAAGCCCTTCTCCGCGTTGAACCACTTCACAGTGCCTTGCGCCACCGCTGTACTCCTCGTAACAGATCCGCTTCGAATGCCACCGAAGCGGCACCCAGGCCGTCCCGGGCGGTTCCAACGAGACGAGCGAAGAGCTTTTCGGCCCCACGGCTCGCGTCAGAAGTTCCGCGAGTGTGAAGCCACGAACACGCAAAACGACGGCCTGGTCAGCAGCCTACCGGGATCTCACCAAATCTGAACCCCGTTGATCGCAAGGATCGGTTCCGACGTGCGCGCGTCACCGGAACGTCGTATCGCTGCCTACGCACCGAAGTCGGACCCGCGGCTACGCTGATCCAGTACACCCAGCGCACTTCGGGGATGCACAGTGCGCGGTCGTTCGAGCCGCTTCCGTGATGGTCACTCGGTGCAGTGTGATGCTGGTCACCCCGTTTCCGGTGAACGTGAAGGTGTCTCGGGACGTCTGGGTGTTCGGGGTACCAAGGGGAGATTGGGGATCGGTGTGACAATCCGACACTTCGCACGCCGCCGGGCCGGCGTCGCGGTGCTGGGCTTGGTCGCCGCGCTCACGCTCGGGGCGTGCAGCGGCGGCGGGTCGAGCGTGAACGCGGGCGGGACCGCGGGCGGCGGGCCGACCGAGGCGCCGGCCACTCCGGTGAAACCGGCGGCCGTCGCGCTCACGCCGGCGTCCGGGGCGGGCAACGTCGCGCCGGGCGAACCGGCGAAGGTGACCGTCGCGAACGGCACCATCGGGAGCGTCACGCTCACGAACGCCGACGGCAAACAGGTGCAGGGACAGCAGTCCCCGGACAAGAAGAGCTGGAGCAGCACCGAAGACCTCGGCTACGGCAAGACCTACACCTGGTCCGGGCAGGCCACCGGCGAGGACGGCAAGCAGGTCCCGATCAACGGCTCGTTCACCACGGTCAAACCGCGCCGCCAGATGCAGGGCAGCCTGAACGTCGGCGACGGGCAGACCTACGGCATCGCGATGCCGATCGCGCTCACGTTCCCGAGCGCGGTCAAGGACAAGGCCGCCGTCGAGCGCGCGCTGTCGGTGGAGACCACGCCGAAGACCGAGGGCGCGTGGGCGTGGCTCAACGGCGACACTTCGGTGCACTGGCGGCCGAAGGAGTACTTCAAGCCGAACACGAAGGTCGTCGTCTCGGCCAACATCTACGGCGTTTCGATGGGCGACGGCGTCTACGGCAAGCAGGACGTCTCGGCGAGCTTCACCATCGGCCGCTCGCAGATCGTCAAGGGCAACACCCAGGAACACACCATGCAGGTCATCCGCGACGGCCAGCAGGTCATGGACTTCCCGGTGAGCTACGGCCTCGACTCCGACCCTGGCCGCGTCACGCACAGCGGCACGCACGTGGTCATGTCGAAGCACTCGACGTACTCGATGAGCAACCCGCGCTACAACTACACCGACGTGAACGTGCCGTGGGCGGTCCGGATCTCCAACAACGGCGAGTTCATCCACGGTCTCGCCGGGTCGATCTGGGCGCAGGGCAAGAAGAACATCTCGCACGGCTGCCTGAACCTGTCGCCGGCGAACGCGAAGATCTACTACGACAGCGTCCTTCCCGGCGACCCGGTGGAGATCTCCGGCAGCACCCAGCAGCTGGGCGCGAAGGACGGCGACTACAGCGACTGGACCTACGACTGGGCGTCGTGGACCAAGCTGTCGGCGCTGGCCGCCTGACCGCGAACCGAACCAGCGTCAACCGGACGGCCGGGAGCTCTCGAACGCTCCCGGCCGTTCGGCTGTCCCGGCCGGAAAAAGAAAAAACCGATGCAACCCCGGCGACCGCCGACCGCATGACTAGAGCAGAGAAGCGCCACCCGGCGCTCGCCTGAACCAGGAGGAAACTCGTGCGTGTTCGCTTCGCTCTCGCCATCGGTTCGCTGCTGCTCGCCGGAGGCGCGCTGGCCGGCGGCGCGGTCGCTTTCGCCGCGGACGGCCCGCCGTCGGTGCAGCCGGCCCCGGCGCAGACCGCCCCGGCCGAGCGGCCCACCGCGGCGCCGGCCCCGGCTCCCGCGGACCGCCAGACCACCGCCGCGCCGAAGGTCGCCGCGCCGGGGCAGCCCGCGAAGTCCAAGCGCGTCCCGACCGCGGTGCCCGCGGGCCCGACCGGCGACCTGCACCTGCCCTCGGTCTGGGGCTGATCGCCCGGTGCCCTCCCGCTCCCGTCCGGCGTCCGGGCAGAGCTCGCCGTGGGACGGCGAGTTCGCCCGGTACTTCGGCGAGCGCGCGCACAGCCTGCGGTCCACCGCCTACCTCCTCTGCGGAGACTGGCACCGGGCCGAAGATCTCGCACAGGCGGCGCTGCTCAAGCTGTACCTCGCCTGGCCGCGGCTGGCCCGGCACGACGCGCTCGACGCCTACGCGCGCAAAATCGTGCTGCGCACTTTCCTCGCGGAAAACCGCCGCAGCCGCTGGAAACGGGAGCGGCTCACCGACGCACCACCCGACGTCCCGGCTCCTGCCTCCGAGACTGAGCACGACCAGCTGATCCAGCAGGCACTCGCCGCGTTGGCCCCGCGTCAGCGCGCGGTGCTGGTGCTGCGGTACTTCGAGGACCTGTCCGTCGAGGAGACCGCCGCGGCGCTCGGCTGCCGGACCGGCACAGTGAAAAGCCAGGCCGCGCGCGGTCTGGCTACCCTGCGGACCCGGCTGGGCCCGCATTTCGAGGCACTGCCCGTCCCTGGAGGGAGGTGAACGAGATGGTCTCCGATGATGCCGACGATGTGCGCGCGCTGTTCGCACGGACGTCGGACGGCCCGCCCCTGCAGGTCGACGCCGCGGACGTGATCGTGCGCGGTGCTGCCGTCCGTCGCAAGCGCAAGCGCTGGGCGGTCGCGGGCAGCTCCGCCGCGACGGTCGCGGTGCTCGTGGTGGCCGGTCTCGCGGTGGGCAGCCGCGGGACCGAACAGCCGCCGGTGATGCCTGCCGGACCGGGACTCGCCACCATCTCGCCCGCCCCGTCCAGTCCGGTCGCGCCGAAGAAGGTCCCGTCGGGTCCGGCCCAGGTGCCGACGCCTGGTCCGGAGGTGAGCCCTGGCTCGCCGGACCGGCAACCGCCGGTGGAACCGTCCGGTCCACGAGCGGGCACGTCGCGGGCGCCCGCACCGCCGCGGGCGTATCCGACCACGACCGACCGGGCACCCGCGTCCATGCGTTCACCTGCGGGAAGCACCTCGTTACCCAGCTCGACCTCCGGCTGAAACGCTTTCGCGGCAAGAGTGGCCGACGTCACCAGATTAAGTGGGTTTTCGACGAAATATCCCGGGCTTTCGGGGCGATGTTCTCAGTGGCGGCCGGAGCGGCCGTCGAACCAGTCGCTCAGCCGGCACAGGATTGGCCGGCCCGAGAACCTGAGGAGGAAGCACCATGGTGCTCGTTGCACTGATGATCGAAACCGTTGTTGCCGTCGTGGTCGCCGGTGGCCTGGCAGCTTGGGCCCGCAAGCGCTTCGCTCCGCAGGCGGTCGAGGCGACGCAGAACAGCTGACTTGGACGCGAAAACCGCCCTCTGTCCGCAATGGACGGAGGGCGGTTTTCGTTTCGCTTACTTGCTGGCGCCGGCGAGCTTGCCGCCGTGGTCCGCCGTGTCGATCTCCTCGATCGGCACGCGTGCCGTCTCCGGGATCTTGATGATCGGGACCAGCGCGATGAGCGCGGCGATGATCAAGTAGTACGCCGGCCAGTCCGCGTTGCCGGTGCTGCCGATCAACGCCGTGACGATCACGCCGCAGGTGCCGCCGAACAGCGACGTCGAGATGTTGTAGCCGATCGCGAACGAGCCGTACCGCACGCGCGTCGGGAACATCGCCGGGAACGTCGAGCCGATGACCGCCAGCATCAGCGCCAGCAGGATCGCCACGACCAGGAAGCCGACGATCAGCCACAGCAGGCTGCCGCTCTGCATCAGCTTGATGCTGGGCCAGCTCAGCACGATGAACCCGATGGCCGCGGTGAGCAGCAAGGGTTTCCGGCCGATCCGGTCGGACAGCGCACCCAGTGGGATCAGCAGCGCGAACTGCACGATTTCCACCCCGATGATGATCAGGCTGGACTCGGTGTCGCCGATCTTCAAGGTGTCGGTGAAATACGTCGGCATCGTCGTGAGCAGCATGTAGTCGGCGATGTTCAGCAGCAGCACGATCCCGATCAGGTTCAGGATCATCCGCCAGTTGCGCTGGATGGTCTCCTTGAGCGGAGCCTTCTCCGACTTCTCGCCCGCCGCCTCGAGCCTGCGGAACTCAGGCGTGTCCTCGAGCTTCGACCGCAGGTACAGACCGATCGCACCGATCGGAAGCGCGATGAAGAACGGAATCCGCCAGCCCCACGAGTCGAACTGCTCGGTCGACAGCGACAGGTAAGTGATCAGCACGACCGAGTTGCCGAGCACGTAACCGGCGAGCGTGCCCATCTCCAGGAACGAACCGAAGAACCCGCGCCGTTTCGTCGGCGCGTATTCCGCGATGAACGTCGCCGCGCCGCCGTACTCGCCGCCGGTGGAGAAGCCCTGAATGAGGCGCAGCAGCAAGATCGCGATCGGCGCCGCGATGCCCATGCTGTAGCCGCCTGAGTACGTCGGCAGCACGCCGACCAGGAAGGTGCAGCCGGACATCAGCAGAATGGTGAGCGCGAGAACCTTCTGCCTGCCGAGCTTGTCCCCCAATGGGCCGAAGAACGCTCCGCCGAACGGTCGTACGATGAAGCCGACGGCCAGCAGGGCAAGCGATTTCAGCACCGCGTTGCCCTCGCCGGGGAAGAACAGTGTCCCGATACTCGTCGCGATCGCGCCCGAGGTGAATACGCCGTAGTCGTACCACTCGGTCGCGTTACCCATCGCGGACGCGATCACCGCGCGTTTGACTGTTCTCTGATCGACCTCGGGTTTCCCCGTCTTTGGCTCACTCATCCCGGCGGTGACCTCCTCCTGCACACGTCCCGGTCCATCCGTTGGAGCACATTTCCCCAGTCTTGACCTGTTGAACCAAGCTGGCAGGGTGAGTCGCGAAATTTCTACCGTGCGGAATTTTCCGACTACCCTGCGCTCAGGAAATGCGCCCGCGCCGGTCAGGGCGGGTGCCGACGGGTCCTTCCGCCGGGTTAACGTCGTCCCATGAGTCCTGTTTCCGGCCCGTGGCCGCCGGTGCCGGTGGAGCCGCCGGAGATCCACCCGAAGGCCCCCGCCCCCGGCACCGAACTAGGCGCCCACTTCGCCGAATGCTTCGGCTGCGGCGACGAGGTAGACGACGGCCTGCACCTGCGCTCAGCCATCGGCGAGGGCTACACGGTGCACTCGAAGTTCACCGTGACGTCGGCCCATCAAGGCGCCCCCGGACTCGCCCACGGCGGCCTGCTGGCCTGCGCCTTCGACGAGGCACTCGGCTCGACTGTCGGCAACCTGCTGCACCGCCCCGCGGTAACGGGAAAACTGGAGACGGACTTCCGCCGCCCAGTACCGGTCGGTTCGACGCTGTACATCAAGGCCCGCCTGGACGGAGTCGCAGGCCGCAAGATCTACGTCAGCGCAGACGGCCACCTGGACGCCACGGACGGCCCCATCGCGGTGAACGCCCGAGCAGTCTTCATCGCAGTGGGCTTCGACCACTTCAGCACCCACGGCGACCCGCAGGCGTTGGAGAAGCTAGCCGAGCAGCACCGACGCAACAAACGCGAGTGGGACATCAACCCCTGATCCAGCTGCTTTGCGCCCCTCCCGCGGTTCGTGAGGGCCACCCTCATTGACTCTGATTCCCTCAGGGTTCCCCTCACGACCAGCCGCCGCCCTGAGGGGCTCCTTCACGGACTTGGATTCCCTCAAGGAGCCCTTCACGGACCGCCCCCGCCGTTCGCCCGGATGCCGCCCCAATGCGGCATTGGGTGCATCCCACGCACCGAACGCCACATTGGGTGCATCCCACGCACCCAATGCCACATTGGGGCGCTACCCCCCACCCACCCAAACCGCAGCCGGTGCACCCAACGAGCGAGGCACCCAGCCCTCCCCGCACCCCGATACGAAGCTCCCCTGCGGTCTGGGGGTGCTTGTCAAGGCATCTTTCCCGCCTTGACAAGCACCCCCAGACCGTCAGCACAATCAACCTTCGGGGTGCCCCACGCAACCAAGACGGGCGCAATGTCGCCGCCAGGCGACGAGCCGAAACTCAGGTAAGCAACTCAGGTAAGCGTCCGAGGCCGAATAGCATTAGCCCGATCCACCAACGCAATCCGATCACCAGCGTCATCCGTCAACCGAGCCAACGACCGATAACACCGCTCCAGCCCGAACCGAACGTCCCGCTCCTCCAGCTCACACCCGAGCACCTTCGCAGCAGTAACCGGCTTAGCCTGCCCAGGCACCTTCAGCCAGTCATAAGCCGCCTCAAGCACCTCAGCACTAAGCCGCGTATGCCGCTCAGCATCAAGATTCAACCGCTGCAACCGCCCGGAAGCGTCCACAAGATCGCCCTCGGTAACAGTCGGATGCTCCCCGGTACCCACACCTTGCGCCCGAGTTTTGATCTTGATAGCCGCAACCTGCGCATCCACATAATGCGTCGAAGTAGCCGGAACCCCTTCCAGCACCTCCACCGCACTCTCCCGCGCCCCCTGCGCCAAATACACCCGCGCAAGCCCGAACGCAGCACTCACATAAGTCCGGTCCGTCCGCCAAACCAGCTCATAGAACCGAGCAGCACCAAAGTAATCCCCCACGCCCTCAGCACTGACCGCCAACGCCAGCTTCGGCGCGATCTCCCCCGGCAGGTCGTCGTAAACGGCGTCAAACGCCACATGCGCGACCCGCGGCCGACCACCGGCCAGCTCGATCAACCCGCGATACCAGTCAATCCGCCAGTCATGCGGGAACCCATGCCGAATAGCCAAATACTGCGCGGCCTGCAGCTGCCGCTGCGCCTCCACGAACTCGCCCAGCTCGATCCGGGCACGCACAATCCGCAACCGCACCTCGATCGACTCGCGCGGCGCAGTAGCCAGCGCCTCGATCGCCTCGTGCGGATCCAGCGCGGTCGTCGTAGCCAGCACACCAGCAGCCGGGTCGTCCGTGTCGACCTGCGGAATCGGCAGCCCGGCAACGACCTCGGCCGCGTCCGGCAACGGCACCCGCTCGCCCTGCTCGGGCACCACGAGATGGACACCGAACGTCCGGCTCTCCGGCCCGAACACCGTCGACGCGGCGGGCCGCGGCTGACCGGTACCGAGCGCCATGATCTCGCGCAGAACCCCGGTCAGCTGGTCGGCCATGTCGTCGGCAGCGATGAACCGACGGTCCGGATCAGCGTGCGTGGCCCGCTTCAGGAACCGGTAGTACGACCCGAAAAGCGCGAACAACGGCACCGCGTCCGGCCCGGGCAGCGTGTTCTTGAACTCGCGGGTGTAGCCGGCGAACTCGAAGCTCAGCACGGCCAGCGTCCGGCCGACCGTGTACAGGTCCGAGGACACCGACGCGCCCTGTGACGCCAGCTCGGGCGCACTGTAGCCGGTGGTGAAGAACAGCGGGCTCTCGTAGTCGTCGATCCGCCGCACCGCGCCGAGGTCGATCAGCTTGAGCTGCTCGCGGGTCTGGATGACGTTGTCCGGCTTGAGGTCGCAGTACAGCAGGCCCTGGCCGTGCAGGTAGCCGAGCGCGGGCAGGATTTCCAGGCCGTACGCGATGACCTGGCCGATCGGCAGCGGCTCCGGCCGGTTGCTTTCCCGGTGGTGCTGCAGCGCGAGCTGGCGCAGCGACTGGCCGCCGACGTACTCCATGACGATGTAGCCGACGGTGTTGCCGGTCTGCGCGTCCGGATGCTGCACGAAGTTGTGGATCTTGACGATGTTCGGGTGCTCGACCTCGGCGAGGAAC
This sequence comes from Amycolatopsis sp. La24, assembly GCF_029087445.1. NCBI lineage: Bacteria > Bacillati > Actinomycetota > Actinomycetes > Pseudonocardiales > Pseudonocardiaceae > Amycolatopsis > Amycolatopsis sp. La24. The sequence continues at coordinate 26,210 of NZ_JARACH010000071.1, read as the reverse complement.
CGCTGTTCGTTCGCCGCGGCGGCCATCGCGGTGGAGTCGCCGGTGTCGATCAAGCCCTTGAGCACGACCCAGCGGTCGGACACGTTGTGGTCCTTGGCTAGGTAGATCCAGCCGAGACCGCCGTAGGCGAGCGCGCCGAGCACCTCATACTGGCCGCCGACAACCTCGTGCGCCTTCAGCTTCGCGATGAACGAGAACGGCGTGCCGCACTTCTCGCAGGTGCCCTCGGGCTCGCCCGGCTGACCGTCCTTGCCACGGCCGACCTTCGCGCTGCAGTTGCCGCAGAACCGCTTGTCCTCGGCCACGACCGGGTTGGCCAGCACCGCGGTCGACGGATCGCGGTACGGCACCGGAGGCACGTCGATGAGCCCCGCGCCGAGCCGTCCGCGCCGGGAGCGGCGGGTGCCGCGCGAGCCAGTGCGCCGAGAGGTGCCGGGGAACGAACCCGTTCCGGTACCGGTGCCAGTGCCTTGCGAGCCCTGCGAACCGTGGGTACCGGTGCCGTGGCCCTCGCTGCCGCCCGACGGCAGGACGCTGTCCGTGCCGTGGTCGGGCAGCGGGCCGCCGTCGGCGGGGGCCACCCGCGGGGTCGGCGGCATGATGCTCTGGGTGTGCGGCGTCGGGCTGGCGAGCACGCTGGTCGGCATCGGCGCGGCAGGGTCGACGGGGGCGACCGGCTGGTTCGACTGCGGCAGGATCACCGGCGCGAGGTCGCCCGGCGGACGCGTGGGGGCGTCGCCGCCGTCAGCCGGGGGCTTGCCCTGCGCCGCGGCGCCCATCGGGATCGGGCCGGAGTTCGGTCCGGTGGCGCGGTTCTCCGGCGGACGCGACGGGCGGTTCCCCTGCGCTTGCTGCGGATGGTTCGGCGGGGCCGGTCGCTGTCCGGTGCGCGATTGCGGCGGATACGGCTGCCCCTGCGACGGCGGCGCGGGCTGTCCCGGGTACGGCTGGCCTTGCGACGGCGGCTGCCCCTGCGGACGGCCCTGCGGCGGCATCGGCTGGCCCCCGCGCGGAGCCGGACGGCCCTGCGTCCGCGGCTGCTGCCCGGCCTGCCCCGGCTGCGCCTGTCCCGGCTGAGCGGGCTGGCCCGACGGCGCGGCCTGTCCCGGCTGGCCCTGCTGACTGCCTCGCTGAGCTGACTGAGCCTGCTGCCCGCCCTGCGGACGCTGCACCGGTGCGTTGATCAACGTCTCCGCGTCCGGATCGGCCTGCGGGTTCAGCCGCCCGGACACCGACGGTTCCGGGGTGTCCCAGCGCACGGGCGGCGGCGGGGTCCACGAAGCGTCGGCCGCCTCGCCCCGCCCGGACGGCTGGTCCGCGGCCTTCGCCTCGTCGCCGTCCCCCTCCGGTGCTGCGTGCCGAGGACGGCGCGCCTCCTCCGACACAACTACCTCCCGAGCTCCCCGCGGCAAACCTGCCGCTCAAAAAGTACAACTCACGCAGCGCGACTGGCCAGGTCACCCGTACTGCGGGGACGGCGGGTTCGCCGGCCCCAGCCGGGCGCCGACCCAGTTCTGGTAACTGCTCGCCCAGGTGCCGTCGCCGCGGATCTTGTCCAGCACCGCGTTCACGAAGCGGACCAGGTCCTCCTCGTCCTTCGGGACCCCGACGCCGTAATTCTCCTGTGTCATCGGATCGCCCGCGACCTTCACCGTCGGGTCCTGCGCGGCCATGCCCGCCAGGATCGTGTCGTCGGTGGACACCGCGTCGACCTGGCCCTGTTGCAGCATCACGAGGCAATCCGACCAGTTCGGCACCGACACCGCGACCGGTTTGGCCGGGTCGGTGGCGATCTTCGCGAGCGAGGTCGACTTCGCCGCCGCGCACACGCGTTTCCCGGCGAGGTCGGTCAGCGACTGCGCGTTGGACGACTTCGGCACCAGGATCTTCTGCCCGGCCACGTAGTACACGGACGAGAACTGCACCTGCTTCCGGCGGGCGCAGGTGATGCTGTAGGTCCGGACCACCACGTCGACCTGGTGTTCCTTGAGCACGTTCTCCCGCTGCGACGACGTGATCGCCCGGTACTGCACGTGGCCCTCGGAACTGCCGAAAATCGCCTTGGCGATCTCGTTGACCAGGTCGATGTCGAAGCCCTCGAGCTTGCCGGTCTTCGGATTCCGGAAGCCGAACAGATAGGTCGTCTGGTCGACGCCCGCGATGAGCTTCCCGCGTTGTTTGATCTTCTGCAGGCTCGGTCCGGAGGTGTCCAGACCATTCGGCGCGAGGCTGGCGAGCGGGTTGCAGCTGGTGTCGGAATCGCCGCCGGCCGCGGCGTCCGGGCCGCCGACGCCCGCCGGGGCGGGCCAGGCCGCGTCAGTGACCGGCGCGGCCTCCATCGGCTGGACCGCCGTCCCGCAGGCGGCGGCGAGAACCGCGACCACCGCGAGCACGGCAGTCCGGACGAAGTGCCGCGACCGGATCACCGGTACTCCCTCAGTCTCTCTCGCACGCCGACTGTGATGCCGCCCGCCGCGAGCACCGCCAGCACCCCGACGCCCGCCGCGAGCGCGGTGAGCGCGTTGTCGCCGGATCTGGTGCTGTCGAGGAATTCCTGCCGGCAGACGTCGATCGCGGCCTGGAGGTTTGTGTCGAGCCGCGCGAACGCGGCGGCGGCGCTGTTCGGGCTCACGCTCGTCGCGAAGTCGACGGCTTCCTGGTACTGCCCGCCGTCGTCGAGGCGGCGGACCTGAAGGTGGGCCAGCGACCATTCGCGCGCGGCCTGTTCCGCCGCTTCGATCTTCTGCTCGCCCGCGGTGCCGGAGGCGAGGCCGCGCGCGTCGCCGAGCAGGCCGCCCTTGCCGTCGGCACCGACGAGCTTCTCGGCCAGCTTGATGAACTGCTGCTCGTACGCGCCGCCGTCGCCGCGCGCGACCAGCGTCAGGGTTTCGTCCGCGCGGGCCTGCAGCGCGTAGATCCGGGCGCGAACCAGGATGTCGACCTGCGACGTGCCGTCGGTGCGCCCGGTCGCGACGAGACTGCCCTGCACGACGAGCGCGACCGCGCCCCACAGCAGCGACAGCACGATGCAGCCGGTGGCCACGAGCAGCCCGATGTTCAGCACCCGGTTCGTCCGCCGGGTCAGGTAGATCTGCGCGGCCACGAGCGCCGCGAGGAGCACGACAACCAGCGCGACCGCCACCCACGGCACGTCGCTGCTGCTGTCCTGCTCGCCGGTGAGCTTCTGCGTGTGCGCCTTGTAAAGCTCGTCCGCGGCGGGCAGGATTGTCGTGCGCATCAGCTGCGAGGCCTCGCGCAGATACGAAGCGCCGGAGGGAAAACCCTGCCGGTTGTTCGCGCGCGCGGTCTCGACGATCCCGGTGTAGACCGGGACCTTCTGGTTCAGGATGTCCACCTGGTGGGCGGCGGTGCCGACGTCAGTGGTGTCGGACGCCGCGCGGGCGAGCGCGGATCCCGCTTCGGCGATGTCCTGCTCGTACCGCTTCCGCAGCGCGGGCGGTTCGGTGCCGACGGAAAGAAAAGCGCTGGCCGCGGTCGCGTCCGCGTCCGACAGCGAGCGGAACACCTGCTGCGCGGCCGCCGCGAGAGGTTCGCGGTGGTCGATCAGGCCGTTGATGGTGTTGTCCTTGTCCTTCACCGACAACACGCCCACGAGCCCGGCCACCAGCGAAAGCAGCACCAGCGCGACCGCGATCAGCGAAAGCTTGCCGGGCGTGGTGGTCGTGGATCTGACGACCGCGCGCACCGCCTGCCCGGGCAGGTCCAGCAGCCCGGCGATTCCGCTGCGGCCCCGAAATTTCTCCGGTGGGGGCTCGGCAGTCGTTTCCGGCCGCGTCGCAGTGCTGCTCATCCCCGATCCTCCCCGTGTGCCACTCGCAGAAGGTAGCCGGTCGGGCGAGGCGCAGCGAACGACACCCGGAAGGTGTCACCTGCACGTGATCTCAGCCAGCGCACTGACCGCGGCTTCGGCCTTTCTCACCGGTTCCGCTCGTAGCGGTACTGCGTAGCAACCCCTGGGTTGCCGCTTCGGCCATTGCTGCGCGTACGTCGACGCACCACGGGCCGTCAGCTCGCAGTTCGACGTACGCTCCTTCGCCGTTCTTCAGTTCCAGTTCGCGTTCTCCGTCTACCGCGATAACCCCGCCACCTGCGGCAAGGTCCACCCGTACGCCGGGACGCAGCACTCCCCAGCCACGTACGCCGACTGGACGCACCACGCCGGGCGCGATCGCGGCGTGCACCACGTACGCGGAACTGTCGACCGGTCCAAGCTGCAGCGCCACACCGTCCGCGCTGGAACGAGAGCTCGGACACAGCTGTCCGGCGATGCTCGACAGGCCAATGCCGTCCGGCTCAGCGAAGGTGCAGTACAGCTCCGTGAGCGCGGTCGGATCCCAGAGCGCCTTCGCGCCGACGTGTTTGTTCATCGAGACCGCGACGTCCACGAGCGCGATCTCGCGACGGTTCTTGGTGACGACCTCGAGCATGCTGACTCGCTGGGTGACGAGGTCGGCGTCGACCTGGCCGCTTGCGACCATCCCGGCGGCGAGCCCGGCGACAGTGGCCTCGCCGGCCTGCGGAAACGCGTTGTTGGTGCCAGTCGGCAACGCGAGCAGCGGGACGTCGCCGCACGCCTTCGCGGCGACGCGGGCCGTGCCGTCGCCGCCGAGGCACACGATCACGCCCGCTCCGGCCTCGACCATCCGGCGCACCGCGTTGATGGTGTCCTGCGCGGTGCCGGTGAGGGTGTCCTCGTCGCAGAACTCCACGCGGGGCAGCGGCTCGCGGCCGAGGTCGCGCAGCACGGCAGCGGAGATACCGCTGAGGTCAGTGGACAGCAGGGCACGCTCGACGCCGGTCACCGCGAACGCCGACAGCAGCCGGCGCACCAGGTTGGCCTTTTCCTCGACCGGGACGGCCGACGCCTGCGTGACGAGTCTTCGGATGTCCTGACCGGACGCCGGGTTCGCCACGATCCCCGCAACGACTACCCCCATCGAGCACCCCTCAGTCCACTGCCGCCAGGGGACCAGCACACGCGTCCGGTCACGCGGAGGAAAGGGTTGCACGGACGTTGCATCGGCCGTGCCTCCACGCCGGCCAGAGCCTACCCTGGGTTCCCGCGTGGCTACCCGTCGTTCAAACGAGAGAAGCAAGCCCTTCGTAGGTGTACCCGGCTTCTTCGACCGCCGCGCGGACGGCGGTCTCGTCGAGGGCTTCGGCGCTGCGGACCGTCACGTGCCCGGTTTCGACGTCGACGGTCACGTTCTCGACCCCGGGCACCTCGGTCAGTTCCTCGGTGACCGACTGCGCGCAGTGGCCGCAGGACATGCCGGTGACGAGGTAGGTGTTTTCGCTCATGCCCGCGAGCCTACGAGCCTCCGGGCAGTCCACGATCGGGTGATCCACAATGGCCGGTCCGGCATACAAAGCCTTGTCCGGCAAGACAATCCGCATGGTGGGACGAGCGCTCGGCGGCAGAGACGAAAGAAGCCACCACCCCCGCAACCGGGAGTGGTGGCGACTTAGCGATTAGACGCAGGTCAGATCAGGCTGACCGACGTGGCCTGCGGGCCCTTCTGGCCCTGGCCGATCTCGAACTGCACGCGAGCGTTCTCCTCGAGGGTACGGAAACCGTTGCCCTGGATCTCGCTGTAGTGCACGAAGACGTCGCCGCCGCCGTTGTCGGGAGTGATGAAGCCGAACCCCTTCTCGGAGTTGAACCACTTCACGGTGCCCTCAGTCATCTAAACAATCTCCATACATAACACCAAAACAGGAAGCCGACCGACGTCCTGGGCCCAGACACGGGCGAGATGCGTTCCCAGAGAGGAGGCCCACGCCCGCTGAGTTCTGCGAGCGTGCTTTACCACGAACACAAAAATCGAGACCAACTAAAGTAAAGCACAGCGGAGCGGGCGCGGACAAGCCGACTCACCCCAGTTCGCGAAGCCGGGTCACTCCCCGCTGGCGTGGCGGAGCGGCGCACCGAACGGCGAGCGCCAGTCAGCGCCCTGATCAGGCGCGACCACGGCTACGTCGTGGGCTTCCGCACTGGCGCTGAACAGCACCGGAACCACCCCGGACCGGGTCTGGGCAGGCACCTCGACGGCCTGGCCCTGTTCCGGCTCCTCGCGCACTACCGACACCAGCGCACCGGCCCGCGCGGACCGGGCCCGGCCGCGAGCCGTCGCCGCGGCGGTACGGGATTTCCCGTCCTTTTCGTCGGCCATGACGAACTCCCCTCGTTCCTTCCCCGCGGCAAGCGGGGCGATGACCGCGATGGTGCCATCCGGCACCGACAAAATCCGGCCGAAACCGGTTGTCCCCACCCCTGAAACGCGCCGAATGGCCGCGAACCGAGCCGGGGAACGTGTCCACCCGGGAATTTCCCCAACCGAACGCCAGCGAACCTCGCGGGGCGAACCGGGTCCGGATGCCGAACCCCGGGAACACCGTCAGGTTACCTGAGCCAACCCCCGCCAGCTACCGAACATTCCCGGCGTTTCCCTGTGTTCTCAGGAAGATTTCAGGTCCCGGAAGGACGCGGGGCTCCGAGAAGCGTGCTCAGCCGCACGTCGGGGGTCACGACGTCCGGGTCCGTCCGGACGTCGATGACGCACGGCCGCTGCCGGACGAGCGCGCTCGCGATGATCGGTTCGAGCCGCTCGCGATCGTCCACCGTGTACCCGGCCGCGCCGAGCCCGCGCGCCCACGACGCGAAGTCAGTCAGCGGGATGGTCACTCCGGACAGCCGTCCGTGCGTACGCGCCTGATGCATCGCGAGGGGACCGTGCAAGCCGTTCTGGAACACGACCACCATCACTGGCGCGCGGTAGCGCACAGCGGTCTCGATCTCTTGCCCTGTCATGAGCGTGCCCGCGTCGCCGACCATCGCGACCACAGCGCGTCGCGGTTCGGCGAGCTTGGCCGCTACGGCCGCAGGCACCGCGTACCCCATCGCGGCGTTGCTCGGACCGAGCTGGCTGCGCGGAGCGGTGAAGCACCAATAGCGGTGCATGAACTGCGCGAAGTTGCCGGCGTCGCTGGTGACGATGGTGTCCTCGGGCGCGAGCTTTCGCAGCGCGCGCACGACGTCGACCGGATGTACGCGCGTGTTGTTGCTTGTGTTCGGCGGTGTCATGAAGGTGTGTACGGCAGCGTTCGCGGCCGACGCTCTGCGCGTACGCGGCGAAGCGATCGCGCGCAGTTCCTTCAGGAACGGCTCCACTTCAGTGTCTACACGGAACGTCAGGCCGCGACGGCGCTGCTCGTCGATGCCAGTGCCGACAAGGACAAGCGTCTGCTGCGGAGTCGGATAGCGGAAGCCCTGCGTCGTGACTTCGTCGAGTTGCGTACCTAGCGCGAGCACGAGGTCGGCTCGTTCGAGCGCGTCGAGCTGGCGCGCGGGGATGCCGAGGCCGAGGTGCCCGGCGTAGCGCGCGTGGTTCTCCGGGAACGCGTCCTGGCGGCGGAAAGCGTTGTACACCGGCAGCGCCAGCTCGTCGGCCACCGCGATCAGCTCGTCCCGCGCCGACCGTGCGCGCCCGCCGACGATGACCACCGGGTAGCGCGCTTCGTCCACCAGCCCGGCAACCGCTTCCGCCGAACGGCCCAGCGTTCCGGTGGTCGGCGGGCGCACCTTCGCCACCGGTTTGGCCGAGTCGTACGGGACGCCCCACGCGTCGCTCGGCACGCCGATCACGACCGGGCCCGGCCGTCCTTCGCGGCACCGCGCGAGACCTTCGGCGAGCAGATGCGGCACGTCGTCGGGATCGTCCGCGCGGACGCACCATTTGGCGATCGATTCGAACATCCCGGTTGAATCGGACGTCGGCACCTCGCCGGTGAGCACCGGGTCGAGCGCGGGGGTTTCGAGCAGCACCACCATCGGCGTCTCGTCCTGGTACGCCGTCTGCACGCCCATGACCAGCGCGGCAGCGCTCGGACCGCGGCTCGCGAGCAGCACGGCGGGTCGTTCGGTGAGCTTGCCCTCGGCCTCGGCCATGAACGCGGCGCCCGAATCGTGGCGGGCCGAAACGAGCGTGACATCGCGCTCGCGGCGCAGCGCGTCGAGCAATTCCAGGAACGACTCGCCGACGACCGCGTACACCCGGCGGACCCGGGCCTCGTTCAAGACGCGTACGGCCGTTTGCGCGACGGTGGTTCCCACTTGGTATCTAATGAGGAGAGCTTAGGGCGGCACCGTGAACCGGCGTCAAGTGATCTTGAACAACTCGCCGCGGGATTGTGCCGATTGCCGGATCGGGCTGCCCACCAGTTGGGAGGACGCCGTCGTGACATCCGCCGAACATGAGACTGTTTTCACTTATGGGGCTCCGGCGCTCAAATACGGAACCGGCTCGAGCGACGAGATCGGATACGATCTTGCCCAGTTCGGCGCCCGGCGCGTCCTGGTGGTGACCGACCCGGTCGTCGCGGCGACCGGCTGGCCGGAGCGGATCGCCGAGGGCATCCGCGGCTACGGAATCGCGGCCGAGACCTTCGACGGCGTGCACGTCGAGCCCACGGACGTCAGCATGCAGAAGGCAGTGGACTTCGCCCGCGGCACCGGCCCGTACGACGCGTTCGTGGCGGTCGGCGGCGGGTCCAGCATCGACACCGCGAAGGCCGCCAACCTGCTGACCAGCAACGACGGCGAGCTGATGGACTACGTCAACGCGCCGGTCGGCGGCGGCCGCGCGCCGGCGAACCCGCTGAAACCGCTGGTCGCGGTGCCGACGACGACCGGAACCGGATCGGAAAGCACCACGGTGTGCGTGCTGGACGTGCTGTCGCTGCGGGTGAAGAGCGGGATAAGCCACCTGCGGCTGCGCCCGACGCTCGCGGTCGTGGACCCGCGGCTCACGGTCAGCCAGCCGGCCGGGGTCACCGCGGCGAGCGGGATGGACATCCTGTGCCACGCCGCGGAGAGCTACACCGCCAAGCCCTACACCGAGTTCGGCCGGAAGCGGCCGGAGGAGCGGGTGCCCTACTGCGGGTCGAATCCGCTGGCGGACATGTTCGCGGAGAAGTCGCTGCAACTGCTGTCGTGGGCGCTGCCCGCCGCGGTGCGCGACGGCGAGGACCTGGCCGCGCGCGAGGCGATGGCGCTGGCCGCGACGTTCGCCGGGCTCGGCTTCGGCAACGCCGGCGTGCACATCCCGCACGCCAACGCGTATCCGATCGCCGGACAGGTCCGGGATTTCCACCCCGACGGCTACCCCGGCGAGGAAGCGATGGTGCCGCACGGCATGGCCGTCTCGCTCACCGCGCCCGCCGCGTTCCGGTTCACCTTCGAAGCGAACCCGGAGCGGCACCAGCGCGTCGCCCGGCTGCTGGCCCCGGATTTCGAATGGTCCGGCGACTTCGCCGACCACCTGCCCGCCGTGCTGACGATGCTGATGCGCGAGATCGGTCTGCCCGCCGGAATCGGCGCGGTCGGCTATAGCGAGTCCGATGTGGACTCCCTGGTGGAGGGAACCTTGAAACAGCAACGCTTGCTGGCCACCGCGCCGCGCACACCGTCCGAAAAGGACCTGGCGGGGATTCTCCGGGACTCGGTGCGGCTGTGGTGAACTACCCGCATTGGCAGACGATTCCGTTGCGCTGGAAAGACAACGACGTCTACGGCCATGTGAACAACGTCGTGCATTACTCGCTGATGGACACCGTCATCAACACCTGGTTGATCGAACGCGGCGGTCTCGATATCGAGTCCGGGCCGGTGATCGGGCTGTGCGTGGAATCGCGTTGTGCTTACCACGCCTCGGTTTCGTTCCCGGACACGCTGCGGATCGGGCTGCGGGTGGCGCACCTCGGGCGGTCGAGCGTGCGGTACGAGATCGGGATGTACACGGCGTCGGAAACCTTGGTAGCGGAAGGGCATTTCGTGCACGTGTTCGTGGACCGCGAGTCCCGGCGGCCGGTCGAGGTGATCGGGAAGCTGCGGGAATCGCTGGCGGAACTGGCTTGATCACCCCGGACTGACCGCACGCAACGCCCGGCCGCCGAGTTCGCGCAGGTGCTCCGCCAGCTCCGGCGGTTCGTGCACCTGGAACTCGCGGCCGAGGCTGGTCAGCCGGAACGCCAGCCACTCCAGGGTGTCGGCCGGGCTGACGACGCGGCAGGTGCGGTCGTCCACCGCGGTCACTTCGCTTGCCGCGCCCCAAATCCGCACCACCTCGTCGGCCGGCGCGTGCACGGTGACCACCGCGCGATGCGTCGGGCGGGAGGTGTGCAGCTTCTTGGTCACGTACTCCGCCGGGTCTCTGGCAGGCAGGTCTCTCGCGGTGAACCGGGTCCCGATGGCCTGCGGTTTCTCGATGCGATCGACGCGGAAGACCCGCCAGTCGTCGCGGTCACTGTCGAACGCCAGGAGGTACCAGCGCCGGCCGGACGACACCAGATGATGCGGCTCGACCAGCCTTTTCGTCGCCTTGCCGTCGTTGGCGAGATAGCCGAACCGCAGCCGCTCGCGGTTGGCGATCGCCGTGGCCAGGACCGTGAGCGCTTCCGGATCCACCCGCGGCCCGTCGTTCAGCGGCAACGGCACCGTCGCCTTGCTCAGCACACTCACCCTGCGCCTTAATCGAGACGGCAAGACCCGCTCCAGCTTCGTGAGCGCCCGCACCGACGCCTCGTCGATCCCGGTCACCGCGTGCCCCGACGCCATCCGCAGCCCGACCGCGATCGCGACCGCCTCCTCGTCGTCCAGCAGCAACGGCGGCATCGCACTGCCCGCGACCAGGCGATATCCGCCCTCCGCACCCATCGTCGCCTCGACCGGATACCCGAGCTCCCGCAGCCGCTCGATGTCCCGGCGAACCGTGCGCCCCTCGACGCCCAGCCGCTCCGCGAGCTCACTGCCCGGCCACTGCCTCGGTACCTGCAACAGGGACAGCAACTGCAACAACCGCGCCGCGCTCATGATCTAGGACCATACCTGCCCTATATGCTCTCTAACGTTCTTCTCATGACCATTCGCCCGTTCCGCATCGACATCTCCGACGCCGCCCTCGCCGACCTGCGTGCCCGGCTCACCCAAACCCGCTGGCCGTCCCCCTTGCCCGGCGACGGCTGGGCCCGCGGCGCCCCGGTCGACTGGCTGCGCGAGGTCGCGTCCTACTGGGCGACCGGCTACGACTGGCGCGCCCACGAGGCCCGGTTGAACGAATTCCCGCAGTTCCACACGGAGATCGACGGCGTCGACCTGCACTTCTTGCACGTCCCGTCCGCCGCACCGTCCGCCACGCCACTGCTGCTGACGCACGGCTGGCCGAACTCCTTCGTCGAGTTCGCGGACCTGATCGAGCACCTTTCGGACTTCCACGTCGTGGTCCCGTCCCTGCCCGGCTACGGCTTCTCGTCCGCCCCCGGCCCAGGCTGGGACGCCACTCGCGTGGCCCGCGCATGGGCCGAGTTGATGCGCCGCCTCGGCTACCGCGACTACGTCGTCCAAGGCGGCGATTACGGTGCCTATGTAGCCCCCGAAGTCGCCCGGGTCGGTCCGGTGCTGGGCGTCTACATCACCGCTGGCCTGGGGATTCCTACCGAAGCCGACCTGCCTGACCTGGATTCTTCGGAGCGCGCGGCGTTCACCGAGATGATGTCGCAGGACTGGATGAACGGCGTCGACCACCATGCCCTGCTGCGCGCCGCACCGCAGACGTTCGCGTACGGCTGGAACGACTCCCCCGTGGGTGCTTTGGCGTGGATGGCGCAGAAGTTCCACGAGTTCGGTGGTGGCGGCCGGGCACTGGACGAGATGCTGGACGGGTTCCTGACGAACCTGAGCGTGTACTGGTTCACGGAGACCTTCGGGACTTCGTCGTGGTCGTACTACTCGAGTACCGGGTTCGCCTGGCCGCGGGGCCAGAAGGACGCGCCGACCGGGGTGTACAGCGGAGTGCCGGGGATCCGACGGCTGGCCTCGAGGGAGTCGGAGATCGTCCACTGGCCTGATGACAATCCGGCTGGGCATCACTTCATCGCGATGGACCAGCCGGAGGCTTACGCCGCGGACCTCGCACGGTTCGTGTCCCGACTCCGCTCGCGGCGGTGAGGCTAGGGGTGGGTACCCACCCCGGTGAGGGGCCGGGCACTGCCCGCTAGACTGAGCGCGCGGGCCGTTAGCTCAATTGGTAGAGCTGCGGACTTTTAATCCCCGGGTTTGCCGTGTCAACGAGTGTCGCATAGTGCCGCCCAGGGCTAATCCGTGCAGGTCAGGCGGCATTTTTCGCGTGCGCTGATGTCGGGCAGTGTCGCGGCGTATCGGGTGCTCTGTGAGCAACGGAGCCCAATCGGAGACCGACATCGGCCTGGGGGTACCCATCGCAGGCCACCGCAGGTGCGCGGTGTGCCGCGCCCCGGGTCCACCGCTATCCGCCTTTTGGGAATCAGTTTTGCCTCGAATTTTCGGTATATATCTCCGGGCTGGCGATTCTATGATCAACTGTGTCGACTATTAACTACTCGATTGTTTCAGCGCGGGTGCTTTCGGCGATCACGCATTCGCCCGGGTTTGAGTCGTTCGGCGCTGAGATCGCTCGGCTGACCGGGCTGCGGGCTCCGTCGATCTACAAGTTGCTCGCGCGGTTGGCGGAGCGGGGGTTCGTGCGGGAGGCGCGTGTCGAGCCCGCACGGCACGGGACACCACGGCGCTGGTTCGCCTTGACTGATGCCGGTCGGGCGTTGGCCGAGCAGTGGGGCGTGATGCGGCGGGAGACGGTGGTCGCTGAGCGCTTGCGTGCGGTGGCCGTCGTGTTGGACCTGGGTGCGGGCGATCCGTTGTTCAGGGTGGCGGACTTGTTGGACGTGCCCGGAGTGCCGGGCGCCGAGTTCGACGTGGATGCGCTGGTCGAGGCTGTGTTGGGCTCCGACGACGGGCCTTGAGGAGCCCGCGTGGGCCGTCCGCCGATCGGCTGGGGTGGCTGCCCGTCCGGCGCGGTCTTTCGACGTGCCCGTTGGCACGCCAGCAGGGCACGGATGATCCTGTGGCTGTACCACCACTGCCGCCGTTGCGTCAGGCTCGGGCGATCGGTGGACCGCCCGGTTCGTTCGCCATGCCGCTTGCTGGGTCAATACGGTGACTCGTCTCTATGCCGAACTACCGTCGAGGGTGATGCGGGCACGGATCGAGGGCGAACGGCCATCGGTGCTGTCGTCCGTGATGGCCGGGTGCGAGGTGAGCGGGCGGTGTCAGGTCTAAAGGAATCGGGGCAGCGCGATCGGCGTCCGGTGCTGGAGTTCGTCACGGAGGATCCGTGGGAGCAGCAGCTGGCCCGGGACTACTGGCTCCTGGATGCCGACGGGAAGTTCGTCTACAAAGTCGGCGATCTGGAGCGACGGGCCTACGACGAGCGCCCGGCGCTAGCCCGAGAACGGATCCCGGGCTTGGCCTACTATCTGCGCAAGCGAGTCCGGGCGCATGTTCCGGCAGTGTCGTGTCCCGGCTGCGGTGCCCGTGTCCATGTCGACAACCGGCCCGACTATCAGAAGGTGCTCAAGCTGCTGGAGGCCAGCGAGGTCCAGGCGTGCGCACCGTGCCGCGCGTCCGCGGTCGACGCGGCGGACCGAGCGGTCGCCGTGACACGGTGGCGCGAGGACCACGGCTGGTACGACGAGCAGCCGCCGGTGAAGGTGGCGGCCTTGTCGCTGCGGGAGGCGGTGAGCCTGCTGGCGGTATTCCGGGTGCCCTTCGACAGCGCGTTCACCTCGACTACGCCACTGGAACGGTGGCGGCGAAGGCTGGTGCCGCGTTACGCGGGAACGGACCTCGACGGCCGCGCACGACTGCGGGAGCTGGTCAAAGCGGGGGCGTTGTTCCCGCATCCGGACTGCCCGTCCTCGGGATATCGCGCCGTACACAGCCGGACCCAGGAGGTGTCGCTGGACTTCGAGACCGCGCGGTTGACCGCGCCTGGACCAGGGCCGACCAGCCTGCGCAACGAGGCCCTCGCCGCTGACCTCGTGGCAGCGTTGACCGGCCCATGGCCCGAACGATGGCACCGGCAGCGCGCGGTCGAGTGCCGCAAACTGCTGCACGCCGAGAACACCGGCTACCTGATCCGAACGCTGCACGACCACGGACTGCCCGCACCTCGCCACGACCTCGAACGGGACGTAATGGGACGCCTCGCCGACACGCTGACGCTGGCAGAGGCGGTGTACCTGATCGAGATCGCGACCGGGCGTGCGCACGAGCAACTCCGCCAGGGACACCTGGCCAACGTCCGCGAGGCCACCAACCAGGTCCTGCAGCGCCTACGCTGGTACCTCCGGCAGATCACCACGGGCGAGGCCGAACCGAAGGCACTGACGGCTCTGCCAGCACCCTGCTCGGTCGTCGCGACGACGTTCTTCCATACCGCGCTGGGACGGGACTCCGCCCTGCACGAGCGCGCTGAGCCCCTCACGCTGCCACCCGCAACCGAGTCCACGTGACGACACAGTGTCGGTCAGCACCGCTACGGTGGCCGCGATGACCACCGCCACAGCCACCCCGGACCCGGCACACGGCAGCGACATCCTGACCGTGGTCGCCCGCCACGTCGTGCTGCGTGAGCACGGTCCCGGTCGGTGGTACGGCCGCTGTCCGTTCTGTACGTCGACGACCTTCCAGGTCCGCTCGACCCACGGCACCTACCACTGCTTCGGGTGCGGCGAAGGCGGCACGGCGCCCACCTTCGCCGCCCGCATCCAGTGCCCCTGACGCAGACACACGAACGCGTCGACGGCGGATTTCGGTCATCCGGCCGGATTCCTCTGCCTTAGCGCTGGCCCGGAAAGGGTGTACCCAGGTACGGATTCGGTTATCGCCGGACAGGCATTGCCCCTTTTCGGCCCGTTGCTGTCCAGTCGGCCAGCAATGATCGAGGGCCGGGATGGGGGCTCAGCACGGAGCTACGCCCGTGATCGTGAGCTTGCCACGCCCGTCGTACGAACCTCGTTCACGGTGACGACGGCCGGTAGCCTGACTCTGTGCCGGAGAATGAGTCGTGACTGCTGCCTCGCCCACGCCCACGGTGTTCGACGTCCGCGAGCAGCAACATGACGACGTGCTCGGCCAAGTCGAGCGCGCTCTGGATGTGCGCCTCGACCGGGCCTCCGTCGTGTATGGCATCCACGGAGCCACCGAGGGATTCCGCACGAGCGCCGACACCTGGGTCCGCATCGAGCGCCGTCAGCGATGGC
The DNA here is from genome assembly GCF_029087445.1 of Amycolatopsis sp. La24. Lineage (NCBI taxonomy): Bacteria > Bacillati > Actinomycetota > Actinomycetes > Pseudonocardiales > Pseudonocardiaceae > Amycolatopsis > Amycolatopsis sp. La24. Next base: position 11,054 of record NZ_JARACH010000071.1, on the reverse strand, counting down.
GGATCAACAGCGCGGTCTGGGTTGGCCTGGAAGCCGCCGCGACGATCCGGGGTGTGAAGAAGCCCGCCTGGTATCAGAGCACCACGTGGTCCGACCCTGCTCGCGACATCGTGTGGCGCGCGGACGAGCTGGAACGAATCACAGCCCCGCCGGTCGGCGACCTCGCCACGGCGGCCGGCCTGCCGAAAGCATGGTGGGCGAGCTTGCACGAGTCCCTCACCGCGTTGGCCGCGCACCCGACCGAACGGGTCGGGATGAGTCAAGCACACCTGACGAAGCGGATCAGCGAGGTCTTCGACGACGTTGATACCCAGGTGGACGAGTGGGCGACCGCGCACACCGACGTGCACTGGGCGAACTTGTCCACCGACGCCCACCTCATCGACTGGGAGGACTGGGGCCTCGCGCCGCGCGGGCACGACGCCGCGTGCTTGTGGCAGTCCGCATTGCCCGACCCTGCGGTAGCCGCACGGGTGCAACGAGAGTTCGCCGACGACCTGGAAACCCGGTCAGGCAAGCTCGCACAGCTGCTCCAATGCGCAAACGCGATCCGCGTCGCGCGTCGGCGGGGAACGCCGACACCGCTGTCCGTACCGGCGACGGCGGCGGCCGACGTGCTGCTCGCCGAGCTACGTACTGGCTGAGCACCATCCGGCATAGCCAGCCGCCAGATCGCCAGTCAGTTCCGCGCACACCCCTGCGTCGAGCAGCGCCTTGGCGAGTACCGCCGCGTCAACGCCGGTGGCCGCGGTGACCTGCTCGATGTTGGTCGGGTTGCCCGACAGCAGCGCGCGCAGCGCCGGTTCCGCACGCCCTGCGAACGTCAGCTCCGTGCCCACGGCGATCACTTGTACGGTCGATCCGTCCGGGATGATGTGCGGCGGGAAGTCGGTGAGGCACACCACGTCGGTGACCGGGCCGAACACGCCAGAGGTCACCACGCGTCGTCGCGGTGGACGTTCCTGTTCCCGAGCGGTCAGGTAGGCGGCCTGCGGGAATCGCGCGGCCAGCTCGGTCACCCGCCGTGGGAGTTGCTCGTCGGGAGCGTTCCAGCGCTCGAGGTCGTGGCGGAATTCCACGTCCTGACGGGCCTGGTCAGCGAGCCAGCTCATCCAGTCCACGCCGGTTCGCTTCACGAACCCGAACGTGGCGTGCAGGCTGAATCCCGAGCCCTGGTTGACGCGCGTGGCCTGGTGCCAGAAGCCGCGGGGAATGTGCATGACGTCGCCGGCCTTCAGGGTGCCGGACCAGACGATCTTCTCACTCGGCTCGTCGTTGTGCTCGGCGTCGCGGTACATCGGCGCCGGCCGCGACAATCCGCGCACTTCCCACGCCTTTTCGCCGCCGAGCTGCACGATGATCACGTCGTGGTCGTCCCAGTGCAGGTTGAATCCCGCCGCGTCATTCGTCGTCAGGTAGGTGTTGACTTGCACCAGCTCGCGCCCACCACTGGAGTGCCAGGCAGGCGATCTCCATGGTGGCGTCGAAGGCATCCAACGTGTCGAGCACGATCGTGCACCCGGAGTCGATCAGCTGGCCGAGCCGGTCCATTCGTGCCATCGGCATGCTCTGCCCCCGCCGGGAAACGACGTTGCCGAGGTAGGCATCCGGGTGGAGCTCGTCGCCGCCCTTGAAACAGCGGAACTGCGGCGCCGACAGCGACCGCCGCATGATCACATCCAGCAGCTTGGCCGGCGTCATGATCCGAGCGCACAGTTCGGGGGCGGTCATACTGCCGACCGCGAAACCCTGGCCGAGGGGCTGCGGGCCGCTCCAGCCGAGCGCCTTCTCGATCTCCTTGACCAAGTGGTGATCCACGCGGCTATTCCGGGATGTTCAGACCGTCGCCGCCCGCATCGCCGTGCCCGTCACCGCCACCCGAGGTGGAGGGATCGCCGTGTGTGAGGTCCATTCGGTCGCGAACCACCGGCACCCTTCGCACACTGATCACCAGGTCATCGTGCTCATCCATGAAAAGGGCTCCCCTTCGTTCGTGGCCGTTCCCTCTCCACGCTGGCCTGATGCCCGTGCCGCTGCCTAGCGCCATTCGGGTTTACCCACGATCACACTCAGTTCCCGCCGGTGGGCGCGGCGAGTGCCCGGCGTGAACGACGAACTCGGCGCGGCTGAGTTTCCGTCATTGACGCCGGTCCCTCGTGGTTATGGCGCTGCGGGGTTGTACCTGGCGACGAAGTGCGCGGTGGAACCGGTGAGCGGGCCGGTGTGGTTCCGCGGATCGGTGAATAACGCCGCGGGGCGGAACCCGGTGAGGGTGGCGTGGAGCTCCAGTTCGCGGGGGAATAGGACTCGGCGCCGGATGAGGTCGATTTCGGGGGTGCCGTCGTCGAGCTGCCAGGTGCGGCGCAGGGTGGCGATCTGGGTGCGGGCGTCCCAGCTGTGCTCGGTGATCACCTCGGCCTGGATGCCTGCCGCCTCCACGCGGCCGCGGGTCGGTGTGGCGATGAGGGTGGGGGCGATCTGGGTGACGAGGATCAGCAGGGTGCCGCGGTGGGCGTGGGCGGCGAACGTGGCGAAGGCGGCGCGGATGTCATCGTTGTGGTGCAGATATGCCAGGGAGTTGCCGAGGCAGAGGATCGTGTCGAAGGTGCGGTCCAGTCGGATCGTGCGCAGGTCGCCGACGCGCAGGTCCAACTCGGGGTGTTGATGTCGTGCGTGGTCGATCAGCGCGGGCTGGAGGTCCACGCCGACGCAGTCGTGGCTGTCGGCGAGTGCCGCCAGGTCGCGGGCGGTGCCGCAGCCGAGGTCGAGAACGCTCCCGGCAGGGACGGCCCCGTAGTCATCGATGAGGCGCTGACAGGTCGCGGCGGCGGTGCTGTCGCGGGTCAGGGCGTCGTAGAGGTCGGGGCGCCGGTAGGCGATGTTGTGCTCGGCCAGGCTCATGCGACGGGGGCGGGTTCCGGGGCCAGCAGGGAGCGCAGGCCGACTTCGAGGACGAGGGTGTCGCACAGCACGGACGGCACGGTAGCGCTCTGATGCGCGTCGCGCACGGTGCGCTTCAGGGCGTCGGGGTCGATGAAGCCGTGGTCGGCGAGCAGCATGCCTTCGGCGAGCAGACGTTCGGCGAGTGGTAGTCCGTGGTGGCGCAGGCCGTGTTGCATGAGGTCCCGGAAGTGCTCCGTGCGCTGGGGGTGGGTGACGAACGACGGCAGGTCGGCGCGGGTGAGGAAGTCGCGGTAGAGCTTCTTGCCGCGGCGGACCTCGAGCGGGAGCTGTTCGGCGAAGCGCACCAGACGGGGATGGGTGAACGGCGTGACCGGCCAGATTCCCGCGCGCAGGTAGGCGGGGTGGTGGATCGCGAACCCCATCAGGGTCGGTGTCGGCAGCACGGCGGAGGGCGCCAGGTTGTCGTCGATCGCGGCGACGGCGTCTCGGGTTCGGGGCCCCAGCCAGGACACTTCGGCGAAGCTCTGGGGTGGGAGTGGGGGCAGTTCGTCGATGCGGGGTGCCATGATCTCGTCGCCGCCGTTGCCGGTCAGCATGATCGTGACGCCACGGTGGGCAGCGCGGTCGGCGAGGGCTTCGAACGCTTCGCGGTAAAACTCGCCGCGGGGATCGTGGGCGGCGCCGCTGGCACGGATGCCGCCGGCGCAGAACGGGGCATGCTCGTGCGCTCGCAGAATGTCGTCGGTCGCGCCGACGCGGTCGGCGATCGCGACGCGACGACGGTGCTGCTCGGCACCGAGGGCTCCCTCGACAAGGAGCCCGAAGGTCCGCAGTGCGGGTCCTGCGGGCTCGTGTGCGGCGATCGCGACGGTGGCGGAGTCCAGGCCGCCGGACAGTTCCAGCCCCATCGCGGCACCACTGGCGCGCCACGGGTGCAGTGCCTCCGTGAGCAGGTAGGCGAGCCCATCGCGAGGGTCGGCACCGGGGCGCAGGTCCCGCGCGTGCGTAACGTGTTCGGCCGGGGTCGGGTAGGTGAGCTGGAAGCCCGCCGTGGTGAAGGTCGCGATCGCACGTTCGGTCAGCATGGTCACGTCGGTGAACAAGGTGTCGCTGCTGTAGCGGTGCCGCCTGGTCAAGGCGCGTGCCACGGCACGATCCTGTAGCTGGGTCGGCTGGAGGAGTCCGCGCAGCGCGGGCAGGTTCCAGCTCCCGTGCAGTACCTCGCCGTCGGAGGCCAGATACAGCGGTACGGTGCCGCCGATGCCGGCGGTGAGGGTGACCCGTCCCGGCTGCAGCTGCAGTACCAGTGCGTCGCCACGGGAAGTGCCATTCGCGCCGTCGCCGCCCTCCACGGGATGCGCCGGTCCTGCCAGGGTCACCGGGCTGGCGAGGTCACGCACCAGGATCGTGGTCGCTCGCGCGTCGTGGTCGATCTCGTGACGCAGTGCCGGGTGGGAGATCGGCTGGACCCAGCTCTCGCCGCAGCGCCATCGATCGCTATCCCAGTGCCACGCCGGTCGGGTCAGGTCGCTCAGCGCCAGGCGGAACGAAAGCATGTCGGGTTCAGGTCCTTTCCACCGTGCGGCTCAGGCGGCGCGAGCCGCCCGAGCCGCGGCGGATGTGGGCGTCCGGTCAGCTGGCGCAGTGGTCGCCCTTGTCGTTGCCGTCGGCGTCGCCAGGCATCTTCGGTGCGTAGAGGCTCTCCGACGAGGGCACACCGAGCACTAGGTCTCCGGTGAACATCGCGTCCAGGTCCATCTCGACTCCTTCGTGTGCTGAACCCGCGGCAAGCTGGGTAGGCCCGCCGTGGTGAACGCGCCGATCGACGCGCTTACCCCATTTCACCAGCACGTTTGCCGTCGTTCGACCCCGGATGGCGGGCGGGCGGTACCCGAATCGTGGACGTTGTGGGGACAGGCAGCGGACTTCGGCATCTGCCCAGCGTCCCGGCTCGCTTACTGTGTGCATATGGCTGGCTCCTCGAACCCGTTCCGCTCGCCGAACGAGACCTTGGTCGCCCTGCGGATCGAGCGGGCCCTGTCGCAGCAGGAGCTGGCCGAGGAACTCAACCGGCTGGCGACCACGAAGCACAACCGGCACCTGACGCTGACCAAGAAGTCGGTGTACCGGTGGGAGTCCGGGGAGACGGAATCCCCGAAGCGGCTCTATCAGCGACTGCTCGCCGAGTACTTCGGCGTCTCCATCCCCGAACTCGGTTTCCATCGACCCCAGATCCAGGCCAGCCGGCCGCCCGACACCGCCGGGGCTGCCGTCGCGTCCGCGGCGCCGGACGAGAGCCCGGACGTGGTCGGGGACCGGCAGCGGTGGCTCGCGGTCCGCACCGCGCTCGGCAGCACCCGGCGAGCGCTCGCGCTCGTCGCCGAGGGCCTCTACCCGGGCTACCGCGTCCCCGGGCTGGTACACACCGGCGTCATCACCCGGCCGGACTGGATCCCGGCGACGCCCGTACCTCTGGGTGCGGTGACGTTGACGCTGGACTCCGACGCCGCCCTCCCCGCGCTTACCGGTGGCGAACCCGAGACTTCCGCCGTACGCCCGCTGGCCACCCCTGCGCACCGTTTTCGCCGCTACCATGATGCGATCCGCGAACTCGCCGCGCCGCGCCTGTTCGAGAACAGGTTGTGCTTCCGGCTGACCGGGCTGGACTGGTCGGCGCGCACGATCCGGATGACCTTCGGGCACATGGGCTTTTTCGACTCGATGGACACCAACGAGGCGCTCGCACACGAAACCGCCCTGCACCACCTGACCCGGGATCGACACGGCGAGGTGATCACCACCAAACCGTCGTGGCGGAACCTGGCCTTCCGCAAGCTGATCGCGGACCCGTTCGACCTGTCCCGCCGCCCGCTCATGGGCGCCGTCGGCACCCTCACGATCCGCGGCGGCGAATCCCCCAGCATGGTGCTCCACCAGCGAGACGGCGGCCGAGTCGCCGGCGGCGGTGGCATGACCCACCTCATGCCCGCCGGGATCTTCCAGCCCTCCAGCGTCCTGCCCGCCGCTGTCGCCGAAGACTTCTCCTTGTGGCGCAACATCGAACGGGAACTCGCCGAGGAACTGCTCGGACACGACGAGTACGACGGCAGCGGGCACCCCATCGCCTACAGCGACCTCGAACCCTTCGCCGCGCTCGATGACGCCTACCGTCTGGGCGCCATCCAGGTCTGGTGCCTCGGCCTCACGCTCGACGCGCTGACCCTCTGCGGAGACATCCTGACGGTCGCGGTCATCGAGCCAGATCTCTACGACACGATGTTCGCCAGTGCCGTCAGCTCGAACTCCGAGGGCACGGTCTCGGCCCGCGCTCTCCCGTTCGAAGAGAACACGCTGCGCGAACTTCGGGAACAGGGACATCTCTCACCGGGTGCCGCCGCAGCGCTGCATCTGGCGTGGGCCCACCGCGCGACGCTCTTTCCCCGATAAGCCAACGGCACAAGGATTCGCGGAGGGCGCGGCGACGCGCTTCACAGCAAAGCACGGAGAAAACCGGGACACGACCATCCATTGTGGATGGTCGTGTCCCGGTTTTTCTTGTTTCGGGGTGTCCCGTGGTAGGTCAGGCGGCGGTGGGCCGATTGCGCCGCTGGTTGCGCGGGACGATGGACGCGGCGGCTTCGGCGGTCTCACGGGCCAGTTCGGGCAGAACGTGGGCGTAGGTGTCGGCGGTGACCGCGATGGTGGAGTGGCCGAGTAGTTCCTGCACGACTTTGAGGTCCGCCCCAGCCGCGAGCATGAGTGTGGCGGCCCCGTGGCGAAGGTCGTGCAGGCGCACGGGCGGAAGTTCGGCGGCGTCGGCGATGGCGTGGAAAGCGTCGGTGAGCTTGGCCGGGTGCAGCGGGCTGCCGTCGCGTTCGGTGCACACCAGCTCGTGCTCCAACCATGCGGTTCCGGCCGCCGCGCGCAATTCGTTCTGGTGTTTCTTCTGCCGCCGCAGCACCAGGGTGGTGGCTTCGTCGAGGGCGATGATGCGGCCGGAGGCTTCGCTCTTAGGCTCGCCGAACTCGGCCTTCCAGCCCAGCTGCACGATCGCGGTGGAGATGGTGATCGACCGGTTGGACAGCTCGATGTTCCACCACGGCAGCCCACAGGCTTCACCGCGCCGCAGGCCCCGGTAGGCGATGAGGTGGAACAGCGCGTAGTAGGGGTGCCCCTCTGCTTGGTCGAGGAACTTTCCGATCTGCTCGGGTGTCCACACCATGACCCGCGACGGTTTCTGTCCGGTGCGCTGCCACCGCTCGACCCGGTCCGGTGTCCACAACAGAGCCTTCGGGCGGCGCCCGGAAGGCAGCTCGACGTAGGCGGCCGGGTTGAAGGTGATTTTCTGGGCGCGGATGGCGGCGTTGAGCGCGGCGCGCAGGGTGGCGCGGTAGCGCTGCATGGTGGCCGCGCCCATGACCCGCAGACCGTGCGCGGTCTTGCGGACCTCGGGGTCGTCGCTGTCCTTGGCTGCGGTGATGGTGTCGTTGCGTTCGGCCATCGCGTCGAACATCCGGGAGATGTGGTCGACGGTGAGCGCGTCGAGCCGGTAGTGGCCCAGGTGCGGGATCAGCCAGTTGGTGATGTGGAACTGGTAGGCGATCCGGGTTCCTTCCCTGATCTTCTTGCGAGTGGTGATCCAACTGGTCAGCCATTCGCCGACGGTGGGCATGGCTCCGAGGCTGGCGTTGCCCGCATCGAGCTGCTGGGCGACCTCGTCCGGTGTGGGGAACGGTTCGCCGGTGCGCAGCCGGTTGTCGATGAGGTCGCCGATCGTGGCGAGTGCGGTGTCGCCGCGTCCTTCACCGAGTTCGACGAGATCGGCGATTTTTCCCAGTTGTTCTTGTGCGTCAGTCTGGGAGGCGAAGCCGTGCCGCCTGCGGGTGCGGCGGCTCCCGTCGTGGGTTTTGGGAAGCTCGGCTTGAAACGACCAGGTTCCGTGGTTGGAACTCCACATGCCGTTGGCGCGCTTGAGTTTCGGGCATTGGGAGCCGAGTTGTTTCTTGGTGCCGGGCTTCGTGCAGGTGCAACGTTTGTAGGTGGTGCCTTTGAAAGTCATCGCGGATTTTTCCTTTCCCGCAATCCGTGGGTGTCGCGTTCGGACAGGGGCCATGGACGCTCCGGTGCGCGCAGAGGGGAAGCGTCAGGCATGAGGCTCTTTGTCCAGCCCGAGTAGCTCGATCACACGCGCGACGGGGATGCGGTAGCTGCGGCCGACGCGGACCGCCGGCACCGGGAAGGTTCCGGCGCGGGCGAGTTTGTAGGCCGTGGTGCGGCCGATGCCGAGCATGCGGGCGGCGGTCATCAGGTCGGTGGTCACGCCGAGGTCCCCGAGTCGTTCGCGCGACCACGCCGGTGACGACGCGGCCGTGGTTGTCGAGTCAGGTGTGGCGGGGCGGAGACGGTCGAGATCGTGCACAGCAACCTCCTCGCGGCGAGGCGATGGTGGGTTCGGCGGTAGAGCAGGGGTTCTCGTGCGCGGGCACTGACCAACACGGAACGGGCACCCGACGGCGTTAAGCGTGGAACGCCGGAACGGCGCCCAGCGACGCTGTCAGGCCCGGCACGACAAGCCCGGGACGCAGCTGTCGGCCCTTACGGCACCGGCACCGTGGCGGCAGGACCGCTGCGGCACGAGAACGGAGAGCAGCCGTCGGGATCGTCTTCCTCGATGCCGGGTCGGCCGCGGGTGGCGTCGAGGTCGACTTCGTCCAACGGCAGCAGGGAGCGGTGGATGAAGAACTGGCCGCGCAACGGTTTTCCCTCAGCGTTGGCGCGAGGACTGCCGTTGCGGATCGCCTTGTCGAACTCGATCAGATCCGTCCACGCCTGCGGATCGGTGTCGCGGATGAACCGCAGCCGGGAGTTGCCCGAGTACGGGCAACCGATGCACGAACTTTTCACCACGTCGCCCAGGCCGCGCTCGCGCAAGTAGGCCAGGCAGTCCGAACGCGACATCCCGAGGTCCAGCAGAGGGAAGATGTTGCGGGTGTAGTTGACATCGGAGTCCTTGGCACGGTGGAATTCGTCAGTGGAGATACCGATGGCCTGGTCGACGAACACCCCGCGCGGCACGCGCAGCGGATGCGGGTAGCCGAGGATCTCTCGGACCGCTTTCTTCAGGGGCCGAATTTTATAGTCACCAGTACATTGCCGCCGCGCCATTCCCCTTGAGCCATCAGGGTTTTTGACGAACAACGGCATCGTCACGAAGCGTGCGTTGGGGTTCAGGGCGTCGTGGCGAATGTTGCCATTGGACACCGTCAGCACCGGTATCCCGGCCCGCGCACCGATCCGGCGTGCGATGTCCAGCTGGGCGTAGACCTGCTTGGGTTCCCAGCCTGTGTCGGCGAACAAGGCGGCGTCGAAACGCGGGATCCGGCCCTCGCACGCGAGCAGAAACACCGACAGGCTCTGCACCCCGGCACCAAGGCTCAGGAATCGGCCGCGCGGCCGACCGGGATAGCGCTCGCGACGCGGCGTGCCCGATCGGTGGGCCGCCGGTGTCGTGGACGGACGGCGGCGCGCTGACGACCGTGTCGGCGGGCGCGACGTGGCGGCGCGCGCTGCGGACGGTGGACGCGATGCCATCATCACCACACCTCCTTCCCGTCACCGTGGGCGGCGAATCCGTGGACCGGCGTGAGAAGCCGGTGCGGGATGCGCCGCACGCTGGTCGCGGGATCTTGCGCGGCCCAGAACAGCGCGGGGGTGACCAGGGCGCGATGCGCGGGCTGGTCGGACAGCACCCATTGCTCGACGGGACGGAACGCACCGTTCTCGTCGCGGGTGCCAGTCGCCTGGTAGCCCGTGTATTTGATGTTGGTCAAGATCGAGGCGACTGCTGCGGGCGGCCAGGAGAGGTGCGTCCCGGGCGGCGGGTAGCGGCCGTGATCGGCGTCGAGCCGCGCGGTGATGTCCTCGACGGACAGGCCGGTGACCGCGCGCCAGTAGAAGACGTCCTGCACCACCGGGGCACGGCACGGGTCCGGTGTCAGGCGGGTGCGGGGAGTACCGCGTCGGCTCTGCGCTCCGGTCACGGTCATCGTGGTGTAGCCATATGGCGGGTGGTGAACATTCCAGCCCGCGCGGATCAGGACCGCGATCGCCTCGGCCGACCGTCGCGTCACCGGATGCTGCGCAGGCTGAACACCGGAAGGCGTGTGGCTGGCGAGTGCTCGGTTCGGTGGCCGCCGGTATCGCAGCGCGACGCGGAGGCGGTGGCGGGCGGTACGGACCCAGCGGCGCAGACGGGTCGCGGGGCGGCGTGTCCTGCGGTGTATGGGCATGGCGAAGAGCCCCTTCAAAAGTCGGGCTGCGGAAGCGGGTGGAGCGTGGCGCTCCGGGGCGGGCTCGGCGGTGTCCTCACCCCGGAGCGCCACAGGTTCAGCGGCGCGAGGAGGTACCGCTGCGTCGACCACGCGCGGCAGTCGAGGCCCGGACGGCACCGGATGGGCGCGTCGAGCCGCCGCGCGCTGCGGCAGGGCGGCTCGCGCGGGTCTTGGTGTCCCGGGTCGCGCTGGCCGACGGGTGGCAGGGCGGACGGTGCAGGTGGGTCAGGTCGTCCAGCAGGAGGCGTAGTGCGTGCGCGGCTTGCTGGGGCATGACTCCGTTGCCCAGCGCCCGGAGTTGTGCGGTGCGGGGAAGGTCGAGATGTTCGGCGGTGACCCAGCCCGGGGGCAGGCCCATGAGCCATTCGACGAACGGCGGCGCGAGCACGGGACGTGCGTGCCGTCCGGGTTGCGTCGGGTACGGCGCGGGTCGGCCGGTGATGAGTTCCCAGCGGTGCACGGCGGCGGCGTACTCACCCCAGTCCACCGGCCCGGGTTCACCGCGGGCGGCGCGGCGGGCGCGCGGGGCGCGGGCGGTTGCCACGGTCACTCACCTCCTTCCGTACCCGGGTCTTCGGCTTGGGCGTGGTGACGGCGATGACGACCGAGGGCAGCATCAGATCGCCCTTCGAGCCGCGCTGCGCGGGGCAGCCTTTCGTGCCGTCGGTCGCCCGCGGGGTCGGCAGAAGTCGTAGAGTGTCCAAGAGCGACGGGCCTCCTTGTCGTGACGCGGCGGAGATTCCGTTGGAAGAACCGTCGTGCGCGGTCGGTGTCGGCAGCAGGGCCCCACGCACCCGGGGAAAGACAGCTACGAATCCC
>NZ_JARACH010000070.1:0-50248 GCF_029087445.1 Amycolatopsis sp. La24 | reverse complement strand
GAACAATCCACAAAGGAATGACGATTCCATAGTTCCCCAACTCCGGGATTCAGCTATCATCGTCAAGCACCAAATACCCAGAGTTCCGCTCAGATTCGGGTAAAGTTGCGAGGAACTCTGGGGAAGTGGTGATCAGAAAGTTCTCCGCAGGCGAGGCCAGCGCATGGAAAGCGACCCGATGCGGGCCGGAGGCCAGCAGTCCTTGGCCGCGGTCGGCGGAGAGCAGGTAGTGCTTTTCTCCGGCAGAAAGGTCGAAGGCGGCGCAGATCCGGTCGATAGTGTGCGGGGGCTGCCGGAGCAGGACGCGGGTGGCGGCGTTGCCGACGATGGCAGCGCCCACTTCGGTGTCGAGCAGGTCCGCGACGTCCTGGGTGGCAGTGGTGAGCCCGCACCAATACTTCCGGGCGACTTTGGCCAGGCGCAGCAGGAACAGTGCGGCCTCGGGGTGGCGCAGGAGGATGCCGACCTCGTCGACCACGACCAGCCGGGGCCGCCGGTGGGCGGGGTTGGTCACGTGCCGCCAGACGGTGTCGAGCACAAGCAGGGTGGCAACGGTGCGCATCTCGTCCGGCAAGTCGCGTAAGGAGAACACGACGAGGTGCCCATCGGGGGCGGCGGTAGTGGGACCGTCGAACAGGTCGGCGAAGGAGCCGTCGACGAACGGGTGCAGCCGGGCGGCCAGGTCGGCTGCGGTGGTGTCGCCGGACGCCGCGAGCACATTGCGCAGGTCGCGCAGCAGCGGCGCGGGACGCGTCCAGGTACGGGGGTCGCCGGTGATGCCCGCATGCTGGTAGGTGGCGGTGATCGCGGTGTCGAGCACGGTGCGCTCGGAGGCGGTGATCGCGGCACCGAACAGCACCGCGAGGACGGTGTGCAGGAACAGGCTGCGTCGTTTGAGCGCGTCGTGCGGGGCGGTGCGTCGTCCTCGGGCATCGGTGTGCACGGGTAGGTCGAACGGGTTCAGTCGCACTCCGCCCGCGCCGAGGTGCACGTAGGTGCCGCCGATCTCGGTGGCCAGGCGCGCGTATTCGTCCTCGGGGTCGACGACGAACGCCTGCACCCCGTCGGTGGCCCACCCGTTGGCTTCGTCGCGGCTGGTGTCGCGCAGGCGGCGGTAGAGGCTGCGCAGCGTCTCGAGCTTGACGAGGTAGGACTTGCCGGCCCCGGAGCTGCCGAGCACGACGGAGTTGTAGTTGTCGCAGGCGAACCGGTCCCAGTGCACGAGTCCGGAGGAGCCGAGGTTGTACCCGTAGAGGATCCCGTCAGGAGCCGGGCAGGCCGGGTCGGTCGGCGGGAGGTCGGGTGAGGTGAACGGATAGGCCGCCGACGCGGCAGCGGTGTCGAAGGTCCGTTTCAGTCCGAGCGAGTCCAGCCCGAGTGGCAGAGTGGTGACCCAGCCCTGCAGTGCCCGGTAGGTCGCCGGTTTGGCGTCCAGTAGCAGTGACGCACACAGCGACCGCAGCGCCGAGACCTCGTCGGCGAGGCTGTCCTCGTCTGCGGCGTGGACGGTCAGGTAGAGCCCGAATTTGAAGAGTTTCCCGTCGCCGCGGGCGATGCGCCGGGACAGGTCGGCGGCGTCCTCGGCGGCGGCGTCGAGGTCGGGGTCGTCGAGCCGGTCGTGCCGTGCGTTGTGACGCCGGCTGGATTCGAGCCGGGCGCGTTGTTTGCGCAGCCCGCTGGCGGCGGTCGCGGGGTCCACCGGCTGGACGTGCACCGAGACGTCGAGTCGGGCGGGGTAGGTCAGCAGCGGGGCGAGCCAGCCGGGGTAGACCTCCTGCGGGTAGCCGGTGACGCCGAAGGAGGCGACGAACTCGTTGCCGACCTCGAGGTGGCGGGCGGACACCGACAGCGAGTCCGGAGTGAATGCCCCCGCCGACCCGGTCCGGGAAGGCGCGGTGCGGTTTCCGATGCGTGCCATGGGGTCTTACCTGCCTTCGGTCTCGTCGTCGTAGTCCCAGTCCTCGTCTTCGGACAGCCATGGGCCAGGGGCTGCGGGCCTAGGCCGGTGTGGGGAGGGAGGGGAGTCGGTCGCTGCTGCGACCCGCTGCGGGGAGCGTGAGCGTTCGGTGTCGTCGTCGCCGTAGAGGTCGGTGAAGGTGGCGGTGGCGGTCACGACGTCGTCGGCTCCGACCAGTTCGGCCGAGGGCGGGAGGAATGTGTCGGGGTTGCAGGCCGCGGCCAGGACGCCGGTCGCGGCGGCGGCGTCGAGCGGGGCGACGGTGATGCCGGCGGGGGCGAGCAGGTCGACGGCTTCGCCGAGACGGCGCACCAGCCGTTGCTCGGCCGCCTGCCGCGCCCCCGCGTCGACCGGCAGGTCCTCGTGGCGTCGTCGCCGGGCCACCACGCCTGCCGCAGCGGGGCTGGTGCGGAGCGGTTCGCGCAGCACGAGCAGCACCTGCCGGCGTAACAGGTCGGTGTGCGAGGCGAGGTCGGCGAGGTAGTCGGCGTGGTCGCGGGCGGCGGCCTCCAGGGCTGGATGGGGGAGGCCGCCGGCGCGGGCCCGCAGCTGAGCGATCTGTGGGGCGAGGTCGAGGCGTTCGGCCCGCACCAGGATTTGCACCGGCGCGGTCAGGCTGTGCAGGTAGCGGGCGAACGAAGCGACGAGTGCTTCCTGTTCTCCGGGCGTGCGCAAGGAAAAGTTCACAGTGGAGCAGACCGCGATGACAGCCAGCCCGTCGGTGCCGAGGTCGACGACCCCGGCCTGCGCGCCGGTGTCGGCGACCCCGCTGGCGGGAAGTTCCAGCGGAGCCGGGGACACTGGTTCGTTCGCGGCGGTGCGGCGCCTGCGGCCTCGCGTGCGGGTCTCGGCTTGCGGCGCGGTCAGCCAGGCCGGGGCCGCGCGTACACCCTCAGGTGCGGCGACCCGGTGGCGAGGGGACAGGTGCTGGCGGATCGCGGCGACAGCGAGCCGGTCCAGGGAGAGCCCGTCGCGCTTGCCCAGCGCCAGCACGGCGGCCGCGGCCCCGACCGGGAAGGCGATGAGCAGGAACACCGGCAGCGGCAGGAACGCGCGGGTCGCGGAGTAGAGGCCGCAGAGCCCGAGTCCGGCGGTGCCGAGGATCGCGAGCTGACGTGCGGTCAGGGGCCCGAGCACCAGGTCCGGGCGGTCGACGTCGGCGGGCACGCGCACGGGAGAGTTCATGGCGACGAGGCCTCACTTCTTCTTCGGGGCCCGGCGGGCGGGCAGGTCCAACGGCAGCGGCAGTTGCGTTCCGGCCCGCCGTTTCGGCGACGGTGCCGAGGGAGCAGGCGGTGGTGGCGACGGCTTGCGCTGGCGGTGCAGGCCGAGTGGCAGCGGGTACTGGCCCGAGGCGAGTGGCCGGTTGCCGGTGTAGGCGTCGCGCGCGGGGCGGCGCGGGGCGCGGGCGGCGCGGTTGATCCGCCCGGACGGGGTGATCAGCCCAGGCCCGGTCTGCGGCGGGCTGGCTGGTGGGTCAGCGAGGTCGTCGGCCAGCGTCCGGCGGGGCGTGCGCGGCGGGGCGGGGCGCAAATGGATCGGCAGCATCCCGGCGCCCGGTGCCACCAGGGCGCGGGGCAGGTGCGCGGGCGGGCGGGCGTTGCGGTTGATCCGCCCGTCGGTGGTGAGCAGACCGGGCTGCGGCACGGGCGGCGGCGTCCCGGCGGGGCGGTCGGCGAGGTCGTCGGCCAGCGTCCGGCGTGCGGTGCGGTCCTGGTCGCGCCGCGTGGTGATCGGCAGTCCGAGTTGGTCGCGCGGCAACGCGCCGGGCAGGTCGTCCGGGGGCAGTGCGCGCGGGTTGGCCGCCACGGTCTGCTCGTCGCCGGAACCGCTAGCGGTGAACAGCGACATCTGGCCGGGGCCGGGCCGCCGGTCCGGGAGCGCGGTGCCAGGGAGGTCGCCCAGGCGCGGTGATCGGCGCGGCGCAGGCCGGGTGCGGCGCACGCGCATCGGCAGCAGGAACTGTCCCGAGCGAGTCGAGGGCGGGTCCGCCGGTGCACCGCCGCCGTCGCTGCGCGGGCGGTGCGCGCCACCGCTCTTGCCGCTGCTGCGGCGGGAGCCAGTGCCGCGCAGCAGACCCATGGTCTTGTAGGCGATCGCGCCGCGCACCAGCGAGCCGAGCATCGAGCGGCCGCCGCCGCGCATCGGGCGCAGGCACCAGAACGGGATCATGATCAGCACCCACATCAGCGCGATGCACAGCAGCAGGTTGACCAGCCCGGTCCCGGCCTGGCCGAACACGCTGGCGAGCCCGCCGGGGGTGAACACGGTCCGCAGCGCGCCGACCAGGACCATCGACTGGCCGACCTGGATGCCCAGCACCCCGGCGAACGCTTTCCACCACGTCCAGGCGATCCCGTCGGTGAAGGGCAGGGCGTGGCACATGAGCGCGACCGGCGCTGAGCCGATCAGCAGGACCGTCGCCAGCACTCGCACGACGAACGTGATGAGCAGGATGACGACCATCACCACGAGTGCCAGCCCGATGAGAATGACCCAGAAGCTGCCGCCGAGGGATTTCAGCAGCATGTCGGTGAGGGTTTTGGCCGCCGCCTGCGGACTGACGCCTTCGCCCATCACTGCCTGCGCGAGAGCGTTGGCGAACTCGATCCCTTTGGTAGCGGCGAACAGCGACAGCGTCCCGGCAAGGAACCCGGCGGCGACGCGGGGAGCGATCTCCTTGACGGTATAGCGGGTTTGCAATGTTCCGTAGCCCATGACAAGCAGCCCGGCGATCAGCACGAGGATCACGTAGACCGAAAGCAGGATGTGCCAGGACCCGGTCCACAGCGCTCCCAGTCCTGGCAGGGAGCCGGGATCGGGTGTGGTGAGCAGGGTTTTGCCGAGCAGGTCCAGCAGCGGGTTCAGCGCGTCGGTGACGACGCCGCGGAAGAAGCTCTCGATGCCTTCGGTGACGCAGGCGACCGGGTCGGTGATGCCGCATTTGTCGGCCTGCTCGCCGGTGCCCGTTCCCGGTGCGGGAGCGGTGCCTGAGCGACCGGGGCCGGGCGGGACCAGCTGCGGGATGCAGTTCGGTCCCGTGCACGGCGGGGGCGGTGGTGTGGTTGGCGGGGTCGTGCTGCCCAGCGCTCCGCATTCGGGCATCAGCGCACCCGGGAAACACGACACTGGCGGCGCGGGAGGCGGCACGATCGGTGAGGACGGCAGCCCCGTGGGCGGCGGGGCCGGGGCGGTGGGCAGCGTGCACGCCGGGTCCGGCACACCGGGACCGCATCCGGGCTGTGGCGGCAGCGGCAGCACCGGCGGCTGCGCGAGCCCCGGCTCCGCCGCAGCGGGGGGTGGCGGTGCGCCGTGTGCGGTCGAGGCGAGCCCGGCGAGCACCGCCAGCAGAGGCACCAGCACCGCGAGTGCAGGGACCCACCCGCGCATTCGACGCAACCGTCCGCCGCGACGGTGCCGCGCGCGAGCTGACAACGGAGGGGAGAGGAGCCGCTCGCCGAGTCCAGTGTTGGCGTCGTCGCGGACTGGTCCGGTGTCGGTGGTTCGGGCGGGGTGCTCGGGCGGTGCCGTCGTTCGGCGTTTCGGGTCGTGCGAGCGGGTGCGGCGCGGGGCGGTCATCGCTCACACCCCGCCCACGATGCCCTTGAGGATCTCGACCACGAGCGGGGCGAGCGCGGCGAGCCCGAAGCCGATGCAGCCGGCCTTGAACGCGCTCTTGGCTTTCTCGACCTCGCCGGGATCTCCGGAGGCGAGCAGGTAGCGCAGGCCCGCGACGGTGAAGAGGATGATCGCGACTCCGGCGAGGATCCCCATGATCCACTTGCGGATGTTGTCGAAAACCTGGTCGACGGTCTGGGCGAGCGCGACGATCTGCACGGTTTCCGCCCGCGCGGTCGACGACGTCAGCAGCACTCCGGCGGCAGCCAGCCATCCCGCCAGCAGGACGGCGCGGCGACGGCGCGAGGCAGTGCGGCGCGCGGGCTCCGGAGGGCGGCAGTGGCGGGTGAGGGTCAGTCGCATGAGCGGGCCTCCTGACCGGAAGCCGCCCGGCGGACACGGCCGGACGAGCGGCGGGGCGGGTGTGCGGGCAGGCGGGTCCCGCGTGCGCTAACTCCGGATTCCGGGCCGGTCGGAGACACCGGGCGCGCGACTTTCCGCGCCAGGTCCGGGCTTGTGCGCGTCACGCTGCGCAGCCGCACCCGCCGGGTGCGCGACAGTCGCACCTCCGGATGCCGCGACCCCGCGCGGCGTGGGCGGCCGTCGGCCTCCGGCGCGATTGCTTCGTCGCCGGCGTCGGGTGCGGTGAGGTAGCGGGCCAGACGCTGTTCGGCGCGATGACGGGCCTGCTGCGTCGCCCGATAGGTCTGGCCGCGAGCGTGTGCCGCATCGGTGAGCGACAGGTCCCCGAAGCGGGTGGCTGAGATCAGCGCGGCTTCGTTGGCTGTGATGACGCCAGCGCGCACGGCAGTCACGAGCACGAGGTCGGGATGTCCGCCGGGGCGGTGCGGCGGTGCCGAACGGAAGGCGGTGTCTGGGGTGGGCGGCGCGGCGTCGAGGGCCTCGCGCAGCGCGGCGTAGCCGGCGCGGTACGCGGCCCACCGCAGACGCACGAGGATCGCCGGACGGTCCAGATCAGCCTCGCCGAGACCGTGCAGGAAACCGGTCAGGACGGCGGCGTGGATGTCGTGTTTGTCGCCGCGGAATCGGTTGGTCAGCTGGGCGGCGACCGGCAGCAGCACCGGCATCGCGAGACCGACGCACGCCATCGTCCAGGTGCCGCCCTCGGTGCGCGAGCGGGTGATCAGATAAGTCCACGTCGCGTCCCGGGTGGCCTGGGTGCAGTCCTGTGCCAGCAGCAGCGCCCCGAGTTCGTTCAGCGGCACGGGGCGCGACGGCAGTCCGGGTATTGCGGTGCCGTCCACGCACACTGGATGAGGTCCGGTCACCAGCCACTGGAAGGTGGTGGCGGCGACGTCGAACAGCCCGTCCTCCCGGGCGCGTCCGTCGCTGCGGCGAAGCGAGAAAACGCCCAGCTCGGAATTGTTGTCCAGCGGCGGAAAATCCATGGCTACCACTCCTCGCAAAGGTGGAATAACAGTGGTCTCCAGAACACCGGCCGGAGCGCCTCGAAAACGCCTCCGAGCCGTGTCGAAACCGCCTCAACCGAGCGCCTCAAGTGCACGTATTGCCATCGGCGAACCCAAGCCTGCCGGGCACGTGCGTGGCCAGTGAGGCGCACGCAGAAACCCGCTCTGATCTGGGTTGAAACTCTTGGCTTCGCCCGTTGCCGACGAGGAGCCCCGGGCCGGCCCCGTAATGAGAGTGCGGCGTTCTGCCGGTATTAAGGTGCATTTCTGTTTTATTTGTTCCCCTGGTTGATCCGTGCGGAATCCGGGGAATTTTTTCGGGTGCGAGTGTCTCCGGAGGACGTGTTTTCCGGAGTTATCCGGTGACCGCATCCACCGCCGGAACCCGCGTCGGCGGCTCTTGCCCAGGAGGCTTTCCATGACCCAGCGCGCGCAGTCCCCGGACGGCCGTCCCGGTCGCCGGACCGACTCGACTCGCCCGCCGCGTACTCGCCGCGGCGGTGGCCTCGTCCCATACCCCGGAGCCCGTGCAGGTGCCGCCGCGGCAAGCGCAGGCCGGACTCGTGCGACTTCGCATCCCACAGCGACACGGGTCGCGTCACGCCGCCGGACACCCTCCTCGACGGCACCGACTCCGGCGACAGTGTGGACATGCGGGCCCGACCCGATCGACGCCTGCGCGGTGTGGCCGGTGCCCATCGTGGAGACCGTCACGGCGGCGTTCACCGCGCCCGGTGCACACGTCCTGCTGATCGACCTCGACACCGCGACGACCCCGGGCGCGGACGCAGCCGCGACGACCAGTGTGCCGCCGGTGACGGCAGCGCGGGAGGCGGTGCGGGCGCTTGGCCGCACGGCCGACTCGCTCGCGGTTAACGGTCGAGACGACGGCACTGGGTCGTCTCGGCCGTTCTGGGCCGACCTGGTCACCGACGCTCGCGACCCGTCCGCAGCTCCCGCCGGGGTACCGTCGCGCACCGCCGCGCTCCAGAGTGGCCACGCACCGGTGCCGGGCAGCGGTTCGCGAGTGGATCTGGTGCTCGTGTCCTTATCTGCCCGCGCCGCCGAGTCGGTGTCGCTGGACTCGCTCGCGCTGCTGGCGGCCGACCGGCTGCGCCACGGCGGGACCTTCGTCGTGTACACGCACAGCGACTGGACCGAGGGCCGGTTGGCCGACCCGACCGGCGCGATCGTGGCCGCGGCCCAGCACGCCGATCTGCTCTACCTGCAGCACATCGTCGCTCTGCACACTCCCGTCCGGAAAGGACGCCTGCCCGCCGCGCCGAGCCCGGCAGCGGCCGCCGACTACTACCGCGCCCGCCACCGCGCGACAGTGCGCGGACTGCCCGCGCCGCACCTTCGCGCGCACGGCGACGTCCTTGTCTTCGCCCAGCCCGCCGACCCCGGCGAGGCGGAGACCTCCGCGCCAATCGGCACTCCTGCGGGAGGCATCCCGTGACTCCGCTCTCGCCGCGCCCGACCGTGTCCTCAGCTCTCGCGAAAGGCACCACACTCATGCCCCACCCGCAGCCTTCGTCCCCGGCCAACCCCAGCGCGCCTGGCTCGGTTGTCAGCAGCGACGACAGCCCGACCGTTCCGGTCTCGCGTGCGCTCATCGACGCCCTCGACACCGGCGTCACCCCGGGCACGCCGATCGGGAACGGCCAGGCGACCGCGACCGCCGACCCGGACGGGCTGCCGCTGTCGGTGTGGGCGACCGCGCAGACCTCGCCGTCCGCACAGCGCAAGGGCCGCTACGTGCCCGAGTCGACCGCGCATCCGGCGAAGATGCTCCCGGCCGTTGCGGCGCACGCCGTCCGCGCCTACACACGTCCCGGGGAGCTCGTGTTCGACCCGATGGCGGGGTCGGGAACTACGCTGGTGGAGGCGATCGACGCCGGACGCCGCGCGGTCGGCGTCGAGTACGAACCGCAGTGGGTCGCAGTCGCGCGCGCGAACCTCGAGCTGGCCCGGGCGCGCGGCCGCGACCACGACGCGGAGGTCGTGCGCGGCGACGCACGGCAGTTGCCCTTCCTGCTGCCGGAGAAGTACCGAGGACAGGTCGCGTTGGTGGTCACCTCGCCGCCCTACGGGCCGTCCACGCACGGACGGGTCGTCGCCGGCAGCGAGTCGCCAGACGGGAAGGTACACAAGTACTACTACCGCTACGGGTCGGCGCTGGACCGAGGCAATCTGGCCAATGTCGGCCACCATCGGCTGCTGGCCGGGTTCACCCGCGTCCTCACCGGGTGCGCGGCCGTGCTGCGGCCGGGTGGGCACGTCGCTATCACGGTGCGGCCGTGGCGGGAGCACGCGGAACTGATCGACCTGCCCTCGCAGATCATCGCCTGCGGTCAGGCGGCCGGGCTGGTGCCGGCCGAGCGGTGCGTCGCGCTGCTGGCACGTGTCGCCGAGAGCGATCTCGTCGCGCGCGGCTCCTTCTTCCAGCGCGACTTCATCCGCAAGCAGCGCGAGCAGGGTCTGCCGTTGCATCTGATCACGCACGAGGACGTGGTGGTGCTGCGCCGCCCGCTCACGCGTCCCGGGACCGCGCTGGACATCCATCGGCGGCAGTCGTGAGCGCCCGCGCACGGTGCCAGGACTGCGGCTGGCGCGCCCACTACCGGTCGCTAGCCGTGGCACGGCGCGTCGCCGCCCGGCATCGCTGCCCGGATTCCGGCAAGCCCGCGCCTGAGGCGTCGCCGCGCGGACCCGCGGGCAGTGCAACATGATCGCCGCCTCGTCGGTGGCGGCCGCTGTGCCGGAGGAGCGCGGACGGGGCGTGTCAACGGCGGGCTGGGGCGCGGCCGTCTGTTATTTGGCGACGGTGGCGGGCGCGAACTGGGCCAGCGCGCAGCACCTGTTCGCGGTGGGCGCTCTAGTCGTCCCGGCGGGCGCGTCTATCGCGGGAGCGGCGTTGGCTGTCCGCGACGTGGTGCACGAGACGCTCGGCGTGCGCGGGGTGCTCGCGGCGGTCATCGCCGGGACGGCGGTCTCGGCGATCGTGGCGTCGCCGCGGATGGCTGCGGCGAGCGCCGTGGCGTTCGCAGTGTCCGAACTCGTCGATTGCTGGCTGTACCGCCGATGGCGACCGCGCGGACGACTGAACGCGGTCGCGGGATCGAACCTGGGCGGTCTGGTCGTGGACAGTGTCGTGTTCGTGCCCGGAGCGTTCGGGTCGCTGGCACTGTTGCCCGGCCAGCTCGCGGGCAAGGCCCTAGCGACCGTCGCGGCGCTGGCGGTGCTGGCTGCGTGGTCGCGCCGGCCGGAGGTGCGGTCGTGAAGTTCTATCTGGGCACGCACCAGCCGGCGTGGCTCTCCCGTGATCTCGCGGTGCCGTTGCTGGTCTCGCACCGGCGGCTGGCCGGGCGCCGCACTCTGCCGCGTGCGACAGGCGAGTGGGCCCTGGACTCCGGCGGCTTCACTGAATTGTCGTTGCACGGCCGCTGGCGCAGCGATGCCCGAACATACGTCGCCGCGGTGCGCCGCTACGCCGCCGAGATCGGCGGGATGGCGTGGGCGGCACCGCAGGATTGGATGACCGAAGCGCATGTCCGAGCCCGCACTGGGTTGAGCTTGCGCACCCATCTTCTGCGCACCGTCCGCAACTATCTGCAGCTGCGCGAGTTGGCACCGGAGCTGCCGATCATCCCGGTTGTGCAGGGTGATGACGTCCGCGACTACCACCGCTGCGCGGATTCGTACGAACGCCACGGCGTAGACCTGACAGCCTTGCCGCTGGTGGGCGTCGGCAGCGTATGCCGTCGCCAGCACAGCGGTCAGGTCGAGCAAATAGTGCGATCGCTGCACGCGCGCGGGCTGCGGCTGCACTGCTTCGGGGTCAAGACGATCGGCTTGGCTCGCTACGGCGACGCGGTCGGCTCCAGCGATTCAGCCGCGTGGAGCTTCAGCGGTCGATACCTGCCGGGCTGCGCCCCCAGCCACCGGAGCGAAGCCAACTGCCTGACCTACGCACTGTCCTGGCACGCTCGGCTCCAAAGCACGCTTGCCCGTCCGGAGCTCCGCGTCACCGCACGGCCCACTGCGAGCTGCGCGCGCCCGCCCAGCCGTGGCCGCACGGGTGGCACGCGCCCACCGTCGCGCGGGACGCGCACCGCCCGAGGCAGTTCCACACGGCCGGGGGAGCGGCGGTGACCGAGCTTCTGACCGACGACCTGCGGTTCGTGGCGACCGACGGGCCGGTGATCGGGTCGCTGTGCACCGGGTACGGCGGCCTCGACCTCGGCGTCGCGGCCGTGCTCGGCGGCCGGATCGCCTGGTACTGCGAGGTCGATCCGCACGCCGCCGCGATTCTCGCCGCGCGGCTGCCGGGCGTGCCGAACCTCGGCGATCTGCGCACGACGGATTTCTCCGCCGTGGAACGGATCGAGGTGCTGACGGCGGGATTCCCGTGCCAAGACATCTCCGCGGCCGGTCGGCGCGCGGGCATCGAGAAGGGAACGCGCAGTGGGCTGTGGAGGAACATCCTGGACGCCATTCGCGTACTACGACCGAACCTCGTCATCGTGGAAAACGTTGCCGCGCTCCGGTGGAAAAACGGCGGCCTCGACGTCGTACTCGGCGGGCTGGCCGAAGCGGGGTATGACGCGGTTTGGCGTTGCGTACGCGCCGCCGACGTCGGAGTCGCCCACCGGCGGGAGCGGCTGTTCCTGTGTGCCGTCCCCGGGCAGGGACGGGATGCGGATGATGCCGACCCCGCAGGCCCGTGACGGAGAGCCGCGCGGCCCGGTCGATCCCGCGCGCCGCCGTGCGGGCGGGCACCAGGTCAACCTCAACGACGCCGTCGACTCCGTTGTCCGGCTGGCCCAGTTGCTGCCTACGCCGACGGCGGCGGACTCGCGATCGGCGGCGATCCAGACCGTGCTGAACTCCGGCCGTCCGATCCCGACCGGGTGCGTGACCCTGACCGACTCGGTGCGGCTGCTGCGGACCCCGACGGCCTCGGACGCGAAGAACTGCACCCACGACACCCACGACGGCGGACCGTCCCTTCCCGACCGCGCCCGCGCGCTCGACACCCGACCGGCGCCAGCGGCCGGAACATGTTGCGCGGCAATGCGCGTGTTCGCGGCTTCCTAGCCGAATTCCTCCGCCGCACGACGGTTCATCCAACGGAATCTCCG
This sequence comes from Amycolatopsis sp. La24, assembly GCF_029087445.1. Classification (NCBI taxonomy): domain Bacteria; kingdom Bacillati; phylum Actinomycetota; class Actinomycetes; order Pseudonocardiales; family Pseudonocardiaceae; genus Amycolatopsis; species Amycolatopsis sp. La24. Next base: position 38,099 of record NZ_JARACH010000070.1, on the reverse strand, counting down.
CTGCCGCACGACAAGGAGGCCCGTGTCTCTTGGACACACCACGACTTCTGCCGACCCCGCGGGCGACCGACGGAACCAAAGGCTGCCCCGCACAACGAGGTTCGAAGGGCGACCTGATGCTGCCGTCGGTCGTCATCGCCGTCACCACGCCCGCACCGAAGCCACGCACGCGGAAGAAGGTGAGTGACCGTGACACCCACTCGCGCACGCCGCGTCGCACGCGGTGAACCGGGGCAGGTGGACTGGGGCGAATACGCCGCCGCCGTACACCGCTGGGAAATCATCACCGCACGGCCCGCGCCCTACCCGACACAGCCCGGGCGGCACGGCCGCCCCGTGCTCGCTCCGCCGTTCGTCGAATGGCTCATGGGTCTGCCCGCGGGGTGGGTCACCGCCGTAGATCTCGACCTGCCGCGCACCGCACAACTGCGTGCGCTGGGCAACGGAGTCGTGCCCGCCCAGGCCGCACACGCGCTACGCCTCCTGCTCACCGACCTGGCTCATCTGAACTGCCTGCCACGCCAGCCATCCTTTGCGAGCACGCGGATCACGAAATCCCGCGCAAGCCGACCGTCTCCCGTGCGCGGCGGCTCGACGCGCCCGTCCGGCACTGCCCGGACTTCGACCGCAGCGCGACGTCAGCGTCCTGGCACGAGCTCGCACGGCTGAACCTGTGGCGCGCTCGGGGTTTCTACGCCACCGCTCGGGCACCGCAGTCCATCCGCAGCCTGCAATCCGTCGTGCCCGAACTTTCCAAAGGAACTCGTTGCCATGCTCACGCCCAGCAATGCCCGCCGCTGTCCGCCCGGTCGTGACCCCGGAGCCGTCAGCTGCCGTTCCGACAAGGAGGTGCTGTGATGGCTTCGCGTCCTCCCTCCACAGCACACAACACTGCCACGCGTCCGCCGACGCGCTCAGCATCAGGCCTACGGCCGGCCATGGCAGTCCGGACGCGCTCGCCGCGCGGCGAGCGCTATCCGGGCCAACCGCGAGGCCGATACCTGAGCCTCGGCGCGGGAGTGCAGAGCCTGACCGTCTTTCTGCTCGCATGCGAAGGCCGGATCCCGCGCTTCGATGCTGCCTTGTTCGCCGATACTGAATGGGAACCCAAACAGGTCTACGCGCAGTTGGACACCGCCCGCCGGATCGGTGCACAGGCCGGGATACCCGTCCTGACCGTGTCCGGCGGCAATATCCGCCTGGACACTCTGAATCCCGACGCGCGCTTCGTGACCATGCCGTTGTTCGTCAAAAATCCTGACGGAACACGGGGTATGGCGCGCAGGCAATGCACCGGCGACTATAAGATCCGACCCCTGAAGAAGGCAGTCCGAGAGATCCTCGGCTACCCGCATCCGCTGCGGGTGCCGCGCGGGGTGTTCGTCGACCAGGCCATCGGCATATCCACCGACGAGATCCACCGCGCCAAGGACTCGGACGTCAACTACGCCCGCAACATCTTCCCGCTTCTCGACTTGGGCATGTCCCGTTCGGACTGTTTGATGTACCTGCGTGAGCGAGGCATGGGCGACGTGGTGAAAAGCTCGTGTATCGGCTGCCCGTACTCAGGCAACTCCCGGCTGCGGTTCATCCGCGACACCGACCCGCAGGCATGGGCGGACCTGATCGAGTTCGACAAGGCGATCCGCCACGGCAGCCCTCGCGCGAATGCCGGCGGCAAACCGTTGCGCGGCCAGTTCTTCATCCACCGCTCCCTGCGCCCCCTTGACCAAGTCGACCTCGACGCCACCCGCGGACGGCCCAGCACCGAAGAAGACGACCCAGACGGCTGTTCCCCGTTCTCCTGCCGCAGCGGCCCCGAAGCAGCCGTCGCAGTGCCGTAAGACTCATCGCCCCACGGCCTGTCTCCGCAGCCGTACGAGCTTTTTGCCCGCCAAACGGTGACCGCCGGACAAGCCACACCACGATGCCGCTCGGACCGGACATCGCACGTCCCTGTCCGTTCGGACCACCGTCACGGCTGAAACTCCTCGGGCCGCGCGAAGAGTCTCGTGGCTGCCCCTTCCCCTCTGTCCGAAACGGAGCGTTCATTTACACACGTCCACAGCAGACCCTGCGGATTGGGTAAGGAGAGATCAGTTGCGAACCTCCACCTGGTCACATCTGGCTGGGGCGGCCCGTCCCGTCCGGACGGTTCCGTCTCACCGGAACGTCCAGCACGACGAGCAGTGCGACGCCGGTTGCGAATCCCGTTGGATGCGTTTGCCCGACACCACATCGCGCCGAACCATGGCCACCAGCCTCGTCAATTCCTGCGGTGCACGAGAAAACCCGTCCGACATCCCGCCATGCGGGACCCTCCGACCGCAACCGTCCGTTCCGGCTGCTCCCAGCCCGGATCGGGCCGTCGATGCTGTCGCGCTGATGCGCAGTGCTGACCGCCGTGACGACGGTCGGCTCGTCGATGCCGTACGCCGCGGAGACGTCGCCGCCTACGGCGATCTCTACGCCCGGCACGTCGATGCCGCCCGCGCCCTTGCCCGCAAGCTTTCCCGGACGAAGACGGAGGCCGACGATCTCGTGTCCGAGGCGTTCATCCGGGTGCTGCAGGAGCTCCGCGCGGGTCGCGGCCCGGACTCGGCCGTTCGCGCGTATCTGCTCACCGTGCTGAGGAACGTCGCCTACAACAGGAGTTGGGCCGAACGTCGAGTTGCACCGACCGAGGACGTCACCCGCGATGCAGATCCCATTTGGTTGAGCGTTCCCTTCCACGACACGGCGGCGGCTTCTGTCGACAAATCGTTGGCGGCAAAGGCGTTCGCCGGACTGCCGGCTCGATGGCGGGACATTCTCTGGCTGACTGCGATCGCCAAGCAGACACCTTCACAGGCCGCAGCGTGTCTCGGCCTCACGCCCAACGGGGTGTCGGCGCTGGCGTACCGGGCTAGGGAAGGGCTTCGCCAGGGCTATTTGCAAGCCCACGTCCCAGATGCCCCGGCACAACGGTGCGCGCCTGCGCTCAGTGTTCTCGGCGCGTGGATCCGAAACGACCTGTCGAAACGACAAGCCCGAACGGTCGAGGAACACCTCCGGGCCTGCGAGCCCTGCCTGGCGCTGTCGGCCGAACTTGCCGAGATCAACAGTTCTTTCCGCGCCGTGAAGGCATCTGCGCGGCCTTCTGGCCGCAGTTGGACAAGATGATCGTCCGGATCTCGCGGCCGTCGGCGCCGATCAATTTCCACCGCGGGCGGCAACAGTTGCGTTGTAGCAAGCTACTGGCCGGGGCCGACGAGTTGCCGCACGGCGGACGGGCCGGTGAAGTCCTCGGGCACCGCGTCCATCAGCGTTTCGTTCGCGGGCTGGCCGAGCCAGTATCCGGAGTTGCGCCTCTCCCCGATGACCCGGAACCCGGCGCGTTTGTAGGCGGCGATGGCAGCCTTGTTCGGCGAGAGCACCGAGAGATAGACGCAGCGCAGCGCGGTGACGTGGAAGGCGTAGTCCAGGGTGAGCCGGGTGGCGTCGGTGCCCAGGCCCTTGCCGCGGTAGTCCGGGCCGAGCTGGATGACGAACTCCCCGGTTCGAACGTGGTGATCGATCAGCACCGCGGTGGTGCCTACCGGGATCGGCTGGGCTGCGGTGATGTCGTAGACGGTGAAGCGGAGCTGGTCGTCGGTGCCGCGGGCCTGATGCTGAAATCCTTCGCGGCGGTTGTTGAGCGAGTCGGGGGTCTGCCGGCCGTAGCCGACGAGCGTGGCGGGGTCCTGTTCCCATCGCCAGTACTGGTCGATCAGGTCTTCGGAAAACGGGCCGAGCCCGGCTTTCTCGCCGCGGATCCACACGGTCGGTTCGGTCTGCTCGCTAATCGCTCTCGCCTCCATCGCCACGGGCCGGGATGGTGCGCAGCACCGCGAACCGCGCCGTGGACGGCGGTTCGGCTACCGGCTCCCGGTCGTCAGTGTCCACCCAGGCGTGCAGGCGCACCGGGTCGGCCGCCGCGCCGTGGCACCACGTCACCCGTTGGCGCGATATGGCCAGCAGCACCAGCACGGCCGCTGATTCCTCCAGGCATGCCACCCGGCCCGGCGCGAGCAGTCCGGCCCGCCGGACGGCGTGCACGGCCCAGAGGGCGCGGTCGGGGGTGGCCGGTCGCCGGGCTCGGCAGGCCGCCTTGTTCAGCAGCCAGGTCAGGCGGCCCAGCCGTCCATGCCGGGGGCCGGCTCCGAGCGTGACGAGCACGACGGCCAGCGCCAGACCAGCGAACACGGTCGTGCCGAACGGGACGGACACTGGTTCGAGGCGTCCGGCGGCAAGTTCGTGCGTGCCCCAACTGGGCTCCCACGACGGTCCGGCGGTCGGCGCGGGCCACGGCTCGGGCTGCGGCGCTGAGACGAGCAGCCCGGCGTCCGTCAGTTGCCCGCACAGCGTCCGCGCGGAAGCGTCGTCGAGCGGGGACGGGACGGTCGTGTCGCCGCTGGCGGAGAGGGCAGCCCACCATTGAGCGGCCGGCCCGACCAGGGTTTCCGCTCGGCTGCTGCGGTAGGTCACGATCACGGTGGCAGGGCCGACATCGACGGCCCGGACGTGCGCTGGCGCGGTGAGGTACGGGTGGTTCATGCGGCCACCACTCCGGGGCGGGTCGCCGTCCACGTCACGCGGGGTGCGTCAGCGTAGGCGCGCAACCACACTTCGGCGGCGACGGCGGGTTCGACGGTGGAGAACGGGATCGGCAGCCCGGCCGCGGTCATGGTCAGTGTGCGGCGCAACGCGGCCGGGTCGACAAGTCCGAGAGCGGCCAGGCGTCCTTCTGAGAGGGTGTGCAGTGCGGGAAGGTTGGCGCGCATGCCGCCGTAGTGGTCGGGGTTGAAGTCGCCTTTCGTGGTCCGCACCGCGAGCTTCGCAGGGAACAAACCGTCCATGGCGGCCGCGAGCGCGGGTTTGTAGCTGGCCGGGCCCGGCCGCTCGGCCAAGGGAACTGAAAGATAGGCGTCGATGACGCGGGAGTCGGTGAACGGGTTCGCCAGCTGCACGCCGGCGTGCTCGGCGAGCTGGATGTCGGCGCGGGCGGACCGGCCGACCTCCGCCATGCCCTCGGCAGCCGCGGTGGTGGCGAACAGGCCGGCCGGGACCTCGGCGACCCCCGCGGAGGCCTGGTGGGCCAGGGCGGCGGCGCGGTCGCGCGCGTCGGCCGTCGCCCACGGAGGCACCGGTTCCGTGGCGCACCAGCCAATGTGGCCGTCCGGCTTCGTCACGGACTCACCGGTGCGCAGGCTGGTCGCCAACTCCGCCAACACGTCGGCGCGGCTGGTACGCGCGGTTCTGCGCGTGGCGGCCAGCAGCGGCCACGCGGGCAGCCGCCGCAGCCGCGCCCACCGCATCGTCTCGGCCACCGCCCGGCCATGATGGCCGGTGGCGACGAGGTCGGCGAGCATGATCGGCGGTGTGCACAGCAGGCTGTCGCCGCCGTCGCCGGTGAGATGGCAGTCGGTGCCGACGGTTTCGCGGATCCAGCGCAGCTGCCCAGCGAAGCGGGCGTACGCGATGGCCGAGGGCGCGGGCTCGTCGGTCGCCGGAACCTCGCCCAGCCGGCTGTAGGGAGCATGCTCGCCGGTCAGGGGCAGCAGACGATGCTCGATTCCCGAGTGCCGCGCTGCGAGCCGCGCATAATCCAGGTCTCCGCCCGAATCGCGTCCGGCGGGGTGCACCGTCACCCCGGTTATGGGCTGTCCAGGTGCGGCCTGGTCGGCGGCCAACAGGGCCAGCGCGGTCGAGTCGAATCCGCCGGACAGGTCGGAGGTCACGGCGGCCGCACCATGCAGACGCACGGCCGTTGCCGCGGCCAGTTCCGTCCGCAGCCGTCTGGCGGGGGAGCCTGTCCGGGGGCGGGGTCGCCACATGCGGTCGATCCGTGCGCCTTCGGCGTCCGCGGTGAGGCGGTGGCCTGGCGGTACGAGCGCCACGTCCTCGAACGCGGACCGCCCTGCCAGCAGTACAGGTACCGAAGGCGCGAGCAGCCAGGTCGCGAGCCGGTCCAGATCTGGCCGGGCTCCGGTGAGCCCGGCCAGGGCGCGGGAACTGGACGCCCAGTACGTCCCGCCGTCGGCGGTCGTGGTGTAGATCGGCCATGCACTGCTGAGGTCGGTCCAGACGCTGGTGACGGCCCGGGTGACCTCGACGGTCGTGTAGCTGCCGGGCCAGCGCCAGGCCACGTCGTCGGGAACGCCGTCCGCGCCGAGTCGCGCCAGTTCGGCATGGGTGATGCCGCAGGTGCCGAGGACGGCGACGAACCGCGTGCCGTGCCAAGAGGTGCGCACTTCGTGCCCGGCCCAGGAGCCGGACGTCCAGCAGCCGGGCACGGTCGGCCACAGCCGCACGTGCCCGTCCGGGCTGCGAGGCGGCGCGGCGGGCACGCCGAAACCTCCGAACCAGCGCATGGGTCTCCCTTCCCAGCCGTCGTTGTGGTGAGTGGTGCCCGGCCAGGGCTGCCCCGGGCCGGGCACCGGGTCGTGAGCTAGTTGTAGGCCCGCCGTTTGTCCTCCGAGTGGCCCTGGCCCTGGCCTTGGGTCAGCTCCGACGCCTCGCCGAGACTGACCAGCAGCACCGGCCCCTCGGCTGTTAGGGCGTGCTCCTGCCGATTTGTGGCGTTCTCCGTTGTGTTCTCCATGCGTACCCTCCCTTTTCCTTGTGTCGCACGGCTTGTGCCGCGCTCGCTTGTTTCCGGGCGGTCAGAACGTGCCGGGACGGCACCGGTAGTGATGGCGTCCGGCGGCGGGTCGTTCGGCAGAGTCGGTGATCAAGCGTCGATGGGCGGTCCGCCAAACCGTGCATGCCGCGCGGCCGAACAGCCTCCGAGGAGAGCAGACGCGACAGCGGCCGCGGTCGTCGAGTTCGTGCGCGGCCAGCAGTTCGCGCCACGCACCGGTCATCTGCGTGATCACGGTGTCGGCCAGAACGGATTTCGATGTCTCGTCGGCCTTGCCCACGAGGGCGTCGAGATAGTCGAGACGGTCGCGGACCGCCGACAGAAGCGTCGAGTTCAGGACCTCATCCACGATCGTTCTCCTCGGGCGGTTCGGATGGCCACTCCCGGGTTTCGTAGGGGACTGGCGGCCACAGGCGGGGGTGCAGCTCCAGCGGGACGACGTCGCCGACCCTCAGCCGCGCGGCGTGCACCCGGCAGGCCGCGTCGTCGAAGTACGAGCACGGCCAGTACCTGCCCGCGCATGTCGGGCAGGCATCCGGTGCGCCGGGTTCGGGCAGGTGCCTGGCCAGGTCGTTGAGGGCCTCGCTGACGCGTCCGACGGGGCTGTCCGCCGCGACGATCAGGCTCGCCATCCGCCGGATGCGTGTCCTCTCCGCAGAGGCGCGCTGGCCGCCGAAAACCTGGGCGACTCCGTGCATCGGCTCGGCGGGGGACTGCCTCGGCGCAGGCAAGGGTGCGCTCATCGCACGAGTGCTCCTTTCGGCGGAGGGGGCAGCGGCTCCGGACTGGTCGGGGTCAGTGCCGGAGCCGCTGCCGTCACGAGCCCCGCGGCGGTCCCCGACGGCAGAGGAATTGCCGGAGCACCACTGCGGGGAAGGCGCACGCCCCCCCCGGTACCGTGTCGGCTACGCGCGTGACGTGGGTCATGATGACGACGGTACAACTGACGATCGTCAAAATGGGATCGTCCGATCGGGTGCGCTTGCGCGCGCCCTGCTTACGGCGAGCGCGAACGGCACTAGCCAGGCAGAAGAGGAGCGACGCGTGGCGACGACCAGCCCGACCGCGCTGAAATGGTGGTTCGCGGTCGCGATGCGGCACCTGCGCGAGACCGCCAGCCTTGAGCGGTCTGATGCCGCTCAGGCGATCCGGGGGAGTGTGTCGGCGATCGCCCATATCGAGAACGGCCGCTCGTTGCCGAAGCCGCTCGAACTCGAGCGTCTGCTCACGTTGTATGGCGTCTCCCATCGGATCGAGGCGTTCCTGCGTTTACGGGAGCGTGCCCGCAAGGGCAAGGACTGGTTCGCCGACGGCGAGCAGCACGACTTCCCCGAAGACTTCGGCCTGTTCCTGGGCATGGAGTCCTCGGCCAGCCAGCTGGAAGGCTGGGATGCCAACGTCGTCGCCGGAGCATTCCAAACCCGCCGCTACGCCGAGGCCACCATCCGCGGAGCCCAACCGGAGCTGAACGACGACGAGGTGATCAAACGCGTCGACCTGCGGATGGCTCGCCAGCGCATGATTTTCCAAGAGGGCGAGCCTCCGCTGGTCTGGCGGGTCATGGCGGCCACCGCGCTGGAATGGGAGGTCGGCGGCAAGGACGTCTTGCGCGAACAACTGCTGTACCTGGCCGACCTCGCCGACCGGCCCGGCATCAAAATCCAGGTGCTGCCCACCACTGTCGGCGCGCACACTGGTGCGGAAGGAACCTTCACCATCCTGTCCGCGCCGCCGGAACTGGAGGACTATCCCGGCTGCGTGTACGCGGAGACGCTGGTCAAGCCCTACTACTACGAGGAGGTGGAGCAGATCAGGAAGTACCGCAACGCCTTGAGCGAACTCCGGGTCAAGGCCAGCAAGCCGGAGAAGACTTCGACGCTGTTCCGTCAGCTAGCAAAGGATCTGTGACCCACCATGACACACGAGGACGCCGTCGCCGCCCTCTCGCGCGCGACCAACTGGCACAAAGCTTCCTACAGCAAGGAAAACGCCTGCGTAGAGGTCGGATCGGTCTCCGGCTTGATCGGAGTCCGCGACACCAAGCTCGGTGCCGCAAGCCCGGTCCTGGTCTTCGGCCCCGCCGAATGGGACGCGTTCTTGCGCGGTGTCAAGGACGGCGAGTTCGACCTGTAGGCGTCGTCCCGGCGAACGGGGTTTGACCGCGGTGGCCCCGCAGGGTCACGGTGTTCGGGCTGCAGGCAGCAGGGGTGCTTCGCGGACCCAGCGGTCGCCGGAGATCGCGCGCACGGTGCCGCCCACGGAACCTCCGCACAGCCAGACCTGAGACAGGCCATCGGGAAGCTGCGGCGCGTCCGACGGGAGCGGGCCTCCGAAGTAGATGTTGTCGGTGACGCCCGGAGAGAAAGCGCTCATCCGGACCCAGAGGAACAGGTGCCGCTCCTCGTGTCCGAGAGCGCCGGTCTTGTGAATTCTCGACTGCATCTTCTCGCTGGACAACGCGACCGTCAGTTCTCCGGCCAGCAAGTGCTCCGCGCCATCGACGATTCCGGCGATGCCGTCGAGCGTCAGCCAGACTCTCGGCGGCTGATCTACGGACACGGTAACGACGTCCGCGCGAAGCCCCGCATCGACCCACTTTCGCGCCTCGCGTATGCCGGGCTCGGCTCCGTCGCCGGCGTAGAGCAAGTCCAGGGAAGTCGCCTCGCGTTCCTCGCAGAGGAGGAGCGTGCCGTCCAGCTTGCCGAGGTCGGTCGGTGGGAAGTCGCGCGGGATCGTGACCACCCACGTTCGCCGGAGCCCTTCGACGGTGCGCAGGTGCCTCAGCTTGCGCAGAATGCTCGTGATCGCGGCTTCCGCTTCGGGTCCGAGGGACGAAACCTCCAACGCAGCTTCATGGCCGTCGGGGTAACGAAGTAGCGCGTCCACCGCATTCTGGCGGCCGTCGCAGTCGTAGGGATCGACCTCGACGCCGAGGACTTTGCCGACGATCGCGAACGCCGCGTCTTCATCTGGACGTTTCTGGTTCACGCTCAGACGTCGTTCGTCGCGGCCATTCCGCAACACCTCCACCGGCAAGTCGGGATTAGCGGTTCTCGGATGCTGGTCGCCGAGGCGCCACTGCACTTGTCCGCAGATCGGCAGCAGTTGAGATCCTTCGCCACCGCCGGCCGCTGGAACCGGGGCTCGGCGTCCTGATACTCGCGAGGTTGCGCAGTTTCCCGGGAGCGAGTGTCTCCAAACGGCCCTTTTTCCGGAGTTAGCCGGTGACCGGGTCCGCAGCCGGTCATCAACAGCTCTGACGGAGGAGGGCTTCTTATGATTCGACGCGCGCAGTCCCCGGGCGGTGATCCCGGCGGTCGGAGAAGCTTGCCTGGTGCGGAGACGGCGACGCAGCGGTCGTGCCAGCGTCGTCGATCGACCGTCCGGCAATGCCGCCGCCGACTGTCCCCTGTGGAAATCCAGGGAGCCGCATCATGAACGAAGCTCTCTCTCGTCGTGCCTGGACGCCCCGAGAAGTGGCGACTCAGCTCGGAATCCCGTACGAAACCGTTCTCGACCTGATTCATCTCGGCAAACTCAACGCTCTTAAAGCAGGCCGATATTATCTGATCCCAGACTTCGAATTAGATCGCTACCTGCACTCGTGCCAGTGATGCTACCGTCAATGCCGGATCGATAATTCGGCGGTCGAATTCCTTGGCTGCGTTGTTTTTCGAGGGAATCCTTCTGTGGGCAGGTTGTCGACACCGATAGGAACGTACGGTGTCATCAAGACCGAGCGACTCGCCAAAACGAAAAGGCGAGGCGCGTGCTACCGTGCGAGCACCCACCTCAAGATGTCCGACGGGTCGCTGCGGCGCGTGCGCCGCCAGGCTCCTGGCAAGGACGAAGCGGTCAACCGTCTCAAGGAAGCCCTCGTTGAGGCGGCGGCTGAGGCCACCGACGGCGAGATCGACCCGTCGACACGGTTTGCCGAGGTCGTCGACCTGTACCTGGACGAGGTGGAAGAAGAAGCGAGTCTCGGGCATCTCGCCCCGGAGACGGTCCGCCTGTACCGCAGCGTGCTCAAGAACTGGGCAATCCCCGATTTGGGAAAACTGCACTGCCGAGAGGTGATCGTCACCCGCTGCAGCAAAGTGGTCAGAAGCGCGCGGAAAAAGAAGAGCTACGACACGGCAAAGACATTGAAGGCTGCGCTGTCCGGTGCCTGCGACTATGCGGTCCGGCACGGGGCAATGAGCAAGAACCCCATCCGCGACATCGGACGGCTGTCGCGCAACGGCGAAAAGAAAAAAGTGGTGGCACTCGACGCGGAACAGCGGGTCGACCTCCTCGCCAAGCTGCGCGCGTATGCCCTGACTCGCCAGACAGACGCGCAAGGCCGCTCTCTCGGGCCGCGCGGTCAACTCTGGTTCGACCTGCCCGATCTGATGGAGGTCATGCTTGCCACGGGCCTCCGGATCGGAGAAGCCCTCGCACTCCTCGGTACCGACATCGACACCGCCGAACAGACCGTCTCCGCGACCCATCACATCATCCGCGTCGCCGGGGACGGACTGGTGCGGCGACCGCTGCGCAAGGGAAACGAGGACGAACTCCTGCTCGGCGTCCCCGGATGGTCCCTGCCGGTGCTGACCCGCCGCAGCGCGGCCGCTGGCAAAGGTCCCATTTTCGCCTCGTTCAAGGGCGGATACCTCGACCCCTCGAACGTCATCCACCGGATCGAGGAAGCAATGAACGCGGTGGGCTACGGGTGGGTCACCAGCCACGTGTTCCGCAAGACGGTCGGCACGGTGCTCGACGAGGCAGGCTTGCCCACCACCGCGATCGCCGATCAGTTGGGCAACAGTCGTGAGGTGGCGGAGCGCCACTACCGGAAGCGCAGAAAAGCGAACCCACAGAACGTCGCTGCGCTCGAAAACATGCTCCCGGCGACTGTGTAGGCACCCGCCTGCCGCGACCGCGGGCGGGCGGGCAGCCCTTTGCCGCAGCTGGAGTGCATCGGGCAGGTTGTGCAGGCGGTGTTCCCTCCGGCCTGGGAGAGAGCTTGCTGAGAGGGTGTTGTGGAACCTGGGTGGTTAGTTGTTGGTGTCTTCTGCTAGGCGGCGTGCTGCTTCGGTTTCGACGGGGCCTTGGGGTTCGATGTGTTCGTCGGCGAGGCGAGCGGCCATCAGCCGGATCATCGCGAACTGGATCATCGCTTCCGCGTGGGCGGTTTTTCGTTCGTAGTCGCGGGTCAAGCGCCTGCACCTCGTGAGCCAGCCGAAGGTTCGTTCCACCACCCACCGTCGGGGCAGCACCTGGAACCCTGTCACATCCGCGTTGCGCGGCACCGCAACGACCTCCACGTTCTCTTGTCGGCGGGCCTAGTCCACGAGCGTGGCGTCTTTCGAGTTGACGTAGCCCCCGTCCACCCACACCAGCCCGAGCAGCGGGAACCGTGCCCGGATCCCGGCCAGCAGCCGCCGGGCTCCGGGACGGTCCTGCACCGACGCCGAGGTCACGGCCACGCCCAGCAGCAGCCCGAGCGTGTCGACCAGGACATGCCGTTTGCGGCCCCGCACCCGCTTCCCCGCGTCGTAACCGACCTGCTCGCCGCCTTCGACGGTTTTCACCGACTGCGAGTCCAGCACCGCCGCCGAGGGCCGTGGATCCCGCCCGTCGCGTTCGCGGACCCGCTCGCGCAGCACGTCGTGGATCCGTTGCCAGGCGCCGTCGGCGGTCCAGGCCGCGAACACCCGATACGCCGTGCTCCACGGCGCGAGATCACGCGGCGCCAACCGCCACGCACACCCGCTGACCAGCACATAACTGATCGTGTCGATCACCAGCCGACGCGAATGCACCCGCGGCCGCCCGCCCAGACTCCGATGGGTTCTCGGCAGCAGCGGCTCGACCACCGCCCACTGCGCATCCGTCAACGACGAGTCATACACCGGCTTACAGGCACACACGCACACCCGGCCCGATGATCACCACACCCAGCCGCTACCACCACCGACACACCGCACCAAAACCAGGTTTCACAACACCCTCTGAGGGTTTCGCCCAAGCCGGGGCGCGCATGCCGCCCGTTGCGCGCGGTTCGGCGATCATGGTGTGCTGCGTCGGATCGCGACGTCATAAGTCGTGTCGCCCAGCTGCAAAGCGCAGGCGTTTCCGAGTTCTGCCAATGGCAGGCCGGCGAGGTGCCAGGCGCAGAGCGCGGACGGCAGGGCGTCGGCCGGGACGTCCGGTGCGGACAGGTGCCAGACGCTTCCGTCGCGGAATTCGGCGATCGCTGCGTGCGGGCTCAGGATCGCGGCGATGACGGCACCCGGATGCCGGCGGAGCGTGGCGCGTGCCCAGTCGCCGGCTCGGTCGTCACGGGACTCGGCGGTGATGATCGCGGCCTCGGCTCGCAATGTCCTTTGCGGATGGTCAACGGGGCAGAGCAGATGAGGGGCGGCTTCGTCGCCCGGCTCCGGGTCGCCCAAGGCGATCGCGGGACGCCGGGTGAGCCGGATGCGGCGGGTCCGCCGGTCCAGGACGGTGGAGACCTGCAGCGCCAGGGGAGCAGGTTCGGCGGGGGTCCACGCCGGCAACACGGTCAACGGCGGCTCGCCGGGCGGCTGGTCCAGGTCGAGAAGGCGGTAGAACAGGGTGCGGAGCCGGTCCAGCGCCTGTCCCGGAACCGAGGTGATCGAGGCCTGGAAACGTTCGAGCCGTCGGGGGTCGTGCTCGCGCAGCGCGGCCTCGATCTGCGGGCGGAGACGTCGCGCGCGGTCCAGGCGGGTGGCGGACGCGGCGAGGTCGGCGAGCGGCGATCGAGGGTCGATGTCCTCGTCGGCGAAGGTGGCGAGCAGGGTGGGGCGTCCGAGCGCGGCTCCGTATCCGGTGACCGAGCCGTGGTCGCCGATCACGATGTCGGCGGCGATGAGCCCGGTCCGCCAGCCGTCGATCTCGGGAAGGAGGATCATGCCGGCCCGCACGCAGTCGGCCAGCCAGCTTCGCACCTGCCACGGACCGTGCCCGTGCCAGATGTTCGGGTGCAACGCGAGCGTCACCTGGTAACTGTCGACCGGCAATTCGGCCATCAGGCGGCGGAGCAGATCCGGCCAGGATCCCAGCAATGCGTTGCGGAACCATGTGCTGGACACGTAGACGAGCGTTCTGTTTCCCGTCCGGAGAGCGTCCCGGTAACGCGGACGGTCGTCCAGGCTGGCCAGAATCCTGTCGTAGCACGGGTCTCCGACGACCTCGGCGACCGATTCGGCTGCCGGGGCGGCGGCGCGGAGCCTTGCCACCTGCTCGTCGTGGGAAAATGCCAGCGCGGCCGCGATCGGCCTGCCGTCGTAGAGGACCCATTGCGGCGAAAGACCGAAAGTATCCCGGTTTCCGGTTTCCGGTTTCCGGTTTCCGGTTTCCGGTTTCCGGTTTCCGGTTTCCGGTTTCCGGTTTCCGGTTTCCGGTTTCCGGTTTCCGGTTTCCGGGAGAGTATTTAGTGTAGCCTATTCCGTGGGAAAGGACTACCAATGGCGCCGTGATGTCGGTTATTCCGCCGTGGTGGCTGGCGGAGACGGCGAGGTCGAACGGGGTGTGGCGGGCCTGGTTCCAGCCGATGGCGATGATGCCCTGGTCGGCGAGGAGTTCGGCCAGTCCGTGCTGGAAGGGGTCGGTGCCGCTCCACGAGGCGACGAGTTGTACGCGGAGGTCGCTGTCGAAGGCAGGCAGGACGTCGAGCAAGCGGGTGACGGTGGTGACGTTGTGCGCGATGAGGAGTATCCGTCGCTGGGGGACGACGGTGTTCCACTGGCCGGCGCGCAGCCCAACGGGCGCCTCCGCGGGTTTGTCGTTCATCGCTGCCGTCCGTGCTTGATCGATCGTTGCCGGGGAGACCGTAACCGATGCCCGTTCAGGCCCGGTCGACTTCGAGGTCGACCCGGGTTGCCGCGAGGAAGGCTTCGGTCGCGGTCCGCAGCCCCTCGACGGTCTCGCGATGCTTGGCGGCGTCGCGCTGGTCGAGCAGGTCCGCGTGCGCGGGCTTGCTCTCCGTGCGGATCGTGCGCACGGTCTGGGCGAAGGAATCCGCGGCTGTGAGCAGCCCGGCGACCGCATCGCCGACCGATGCGGGGGCGAACAGGCGGACCCGCTGGGCTGCCTTGTCGATTTCGTCGCGCAGTTCCTCCGGATCGCCTGCGTCGGCCGGCCATACCGGTGTCCGGGCCAGGCGATGGGCGGCGTACAGCAGTTCGGGATAGGTTTCGACCTTCTGCTCCCGGGAGAGGCGGCGGCGTTCGGTGCGGCGGTTGAGGATCGCGAGCACGGACGCGCCGAGGGTGGTGATGAGCACGCCGGCGACGGTGAACAGGCCGGAGCCCCACCAGGGATTGGAAGTGGTCATGTCCTGTAGAAGATAGTGTGGCCGATTATCTGTTCCTGCCGTACCTGGCACACGGACACGTCAACCCGATGCTGTCGGTGGCGGCCGAGCTCGTGCGCCGGGGCGAAGAGGTCGGTTTCGCTGTCAGCGACGCATTCGCCGGACAGGTCGCCGCGGCGGGCGCGCGGGTGGTGCCGGTGCCCGGACACGACGTGCGGGTGCCCGCAGGCCGGGGAGCGGCGGAATGGGCGGAGCGGGCCGGTCTCATGGCGGCTAGGTGGCGTGGCTGGACGGCGGCGGCTCAAGTGGTGCGCAGGCACCTGGCCGCGCGCCGACCGGACGTGGTGCTGGCTGACGTCCAGATGCCCTGGGCCGGGCCGCTCGTGCGCCGAGCCGGCGTGCCGCTGGTTTCGTTGTGCACCACGCATGCCGCGGCGGTGAGACGGCGCGGTCCGATGCTGGTGAACGCGCCTCGCGAGTTGCAGCCGCCTCTGGCCCGGTCGCGCACGGCGGTTTTCGTCGCGCCGCTCGTGCGACCGGCCGAGCCGGAGGCTGAACTCGAACTGTTGCGGTGGCCGGAAGAAGCCCGCCCGACGCTGCTGGTCGCGCCGGGCACCGTGTTCGCCCGCAGCGAGGCGTTCTTCCGGCGCGTGATCGAGGAGTTCGCCGATACCGGCTGGTCGGTGCTGATGGCCACCGGGCAGACGCCGGTGCACTCGCTGGGACCGTTGCCCCCGAATTTCCTGGCACGAAGCTGGCTGCCGCAGCGCAGGCTGCTTCGGCGCACGACGGTGCTGTTCGGGCACGGCGGGATGAATTCGGTGCAGGAGGCGCTGCTTGCCGCGGTGCCGATGATCGTGGCGCCGCGCAGCAGGGAGCAGGCCCGCACCGCCCGCAGGCTCGTCCGGCTCGGCTTGGCTGCCCGAGCCGGGACGGACCTCCTGCGGCGTGCCGAGCGGGTCGCGGCGGACGAGCGGATGCGCGCCGCGCGCCTGGCGATGCGCGAACGCCTCCTCGCCGCACCAGGCGCGGCGCTCGCGGCGGACGTGCTGGGCGGAATCGCCGCGGGCGGAGATGTCGAATCCGTCACGTCGCGCGACCGCGACCCGATATGGTCAGACTGACGACGGTAAGCGGTCCAGGGGGTACTGACGGTGACCAGCACTCGCATTCTGCCGAAACGGCTGACGTGCGTGAACCGGACCACGACGCTTGGGCGCCTGGAACGGCAGGCGCGCAGCGAAGAGGGATTGCTGCTCGCGGTCGTCGGACCGCAGGGCGTCGGCAAGACGACCTTGGGTGCTGAGCTTGCCCACCGCGTCAAGCAGCACTACGACGTCTGCCTGTACTACGCGGTGGACGCCTCGAAGCCGGGGCGCTCCGTCACCGCCGGACGCATGGCGGAGTTCTTCCTGCGCAGGCTCGGGCTGCCCGCGCCGGAAGTCCCGGCTGACGACATGGAACGGTTCCTGGTGCTGGGGGAGCTGCTCGACGGCCGGCGCGTGCTGCTCGTGCTGGACGACGTCCGGGACGCGCCGCAAATCGGCCCGCTGCTGGAGCACGTGCCCGCCGACACGGTCATTCTGACCAGCCGGAACCGGATGCCTTCCCTGGACTCCTCCCGGTTCGAAACCCTTGAGCTGGACATGTTCGACGAGCACAGCGCCGGATTGCTGCTGCGCGACATCATCCGCGACCGGCCGGCGGTGGACGACGACCTGGTGCGCAAACTGCATCGCTGGTCCGGCGGGCTGCCGCTGGCGTTGTCCTTGGCCGCGGGGCGGCTGCGCCATCCGGACGTCACCCCGGCCGACCTGGAACTGCTGTTCGTCGATCCGCCGGAAAAGGACAGGGCGGGAGCGGACGCGGTGGGGAGCATGTTCGAGACTCTCGACCTCGAGACTGCCCGCGACTGCGCGACGCTGGCGCTGATCCCCGGGACCCACTTCGACCCGGCGACCGCGGCCGCGGCGCTCGGCGTGGACCAGGCCGCTGCGCGCGCAGTGCTGCGCACCCTGCGCGATGCCAATTTGCTGCTGCCTCCCGACGACGGCCGGTTCGGTTTCCACGACATGATCCGCCGATTCGCCACTGACCGGGCGCTGGCGCTGCTCACCGGCGACGAGCGCGAAGCGGTCATCCGCCGGGTCGTCGAGCACCGGTGGCGGCAACTGGTCGCGCTGGACCGGTCGATCTCCGGTCGGCCGGCGCCCGTCCCCGCGGGTGCCTGGTACTCCAGTATCGACCGAGCGTTCACCGGCCCGGACGCAGTGCGCGACGTCTTTGGCGAGCTCGATCGGGAATGGCGGAACCTGCTCGCCACCGCCGACGAAGCACGGAAGCTTCCTCGCAACGAGATCGCCTGCCTGTTTCCGCTCGGGCTCTGGTTCTTCGCGTTCCAGACCGCGCGGCACGAGGAGATCATCGACGCTTACGACGCCGTGCTGGCCGTGGCCGAGGACCCGTTGCTGCGGTGGCAGCTGCTGCGGGACAAGGCGGCGAGCTGCGTCGGCCTGCGCCAGGACGCACTGGTCGACGAATGCATCGGCGAGGCGGCAGCGCTGAACTACCGGCCCGGCATGCAAAGCCTCTACGACTGGTACGGCAACGCACTGGAGGCCCGCGGCGACTACGACGGTGCTCTGCTGCAGTTCGAACGGTCCCGTGCCGCGATCGGGGACATGGACGATCCGACGCAGCAGGTACGGGCGTCGGCACTGCTGGACATGCACAAAGGCCGTGTGCTGGCCAAACAGCACCGGTCGGGCGACGCGGAACCGTTGCTGCGCAAAGCGCACGGATACTTCGTCGGCCGGGTCAGCGAGAGCGCCAACCAGGCACGTGCCGGTGCCTGGCTCGGCACGGTCACCGCGAACCCGGACGAGGCCAGCGTCCTGCTCTCCAACGCGCTGTCCGGGTTTCTCGAACTCGGAATGATCGCGCAGGCACAGGAGACTTGCCAGTGGCTGGCGAACGTCGCCGTGTCAGCCGGACGAGAAGACGACGCGGAACGATACCGCCAGCAAGCCCGTGCCCTCGCGACGCGGCTTCAGCGACCACGCCCGAACTGACCGTTCCTGTCCGCGATCCTGACAGCGGCCCGGTCAAGAAACCCTTGAACTGCCTACCGAGGTCGGGCGTCATCACCGCGACCGCGTGCAGATGGCCGGCAGCAGGAGCAATCGAGAGATCCTCGGCGCCTTCGAATTGTCTGAGCGGGACCCCAGGACTCGGCCAGTCAGCTCACCTTCGATTGCTGGGAACGGGGCGAGAATTGACGTCGTGCGAAACGCCAGACCGGCACCGCCCGCGCGGCCGCGGAAAGCCGGGCCGGTCGAAACGCCGGGGCATCGGGCAGCAGGACTGGTGGGAGGTCCCCTTGCGATGCCCGGCTCCGGCCACCCGACCGTCCTGCTTCGGATACTGCGAACTGCTCGTTTGACTTGCTTCGCGGGCGCACTGTCCCCGCCCGCGTCCTGCATCACCGCGCCGGAACCGTCACGTGCCCGGCTCCGGGTCTTCCTGGCGGCCACCGGAACCTCGTGCCTGCATGGCTCCGGACCGCTTGGCCACCACGTCGCACTCCGCGGACAGTTACATTCTCTTCCGCGCTTCCCGGATCTTATCTTTCTTTGTGCAGGAAGAAAGACTGCACACATCCGTCACCGAATGTCTACCCCAGCGATCACAGATTTTCTTCGGCGACGGTGGGGTCGAGGACTGGGCGGCGGAGCGCCGGGGCATCCCGGGCTCCGGGCAAGGGAAGACGGGAACTGATGGACAGCGAGACGCCGTCTGTGCGGCAGGGCCGGACCGGGGAGGACGTGCTCGCGGCGGTGCCCTTCGGTCTGCGGGTGGGGACGGCGATCTTCTTGCGGCTGCTGGTCGTCACCGGGGGACTCGCGCGGATCGGGTTCGTCGCGGTCCGGCTGGCGACCGTGCTGGTCCCGGTGGCGGTGGCACTGCTGCTGGCCGGGCTGCTGGCGCCGTCGGTGTCGTGGCTGGCGGGCAAGAAGGGTTCGCCGCGGGCTGGCCACTGCGGTCGTGCTCGTCGGGGGGTTTGCCGCGGTCGGCGGGGTGGTCACCTTCGTGGTGCTCACCGTCTCCGCCGGAATGCCCGCCCTGATCGAGCAGATCCTGCGCAGCGTGGACGATCTGCGCACGTGGCTGCGGACCGGTCCGCAGCACCTGAGCCAAGGCCAGCTCGACCAGCTGTCCGGCAGCCTGGGCCGGAACCGGGGCGCCCTCGCCTCCGGCGCGCTCTCGACCGCGGTCACCGTCGGCGAGGTGTTCACAGAGTTCCTGCTGATGGTATTCAGCCTGATCTTCTTCCTCGCCCAGGGCAGCGGGATCTGGACGTTCCTGCTGCGCGCCGTCCCGGCCCGGTTCCGGCACCGGGCGGACCTCTCGGGGCGGGCTGGGTTCACCACGCTGGCCCGCTACATCCGCGGCACCGCCGCGGTGGCGGTCATCGACGCCGTGGCCATCGGAGCAGGTCTGGCCATCGTCGGGGTGCCGCTGGCCGCCCCGCTGGCCACCCTGGTATTCCTCGGCGCGTTCGTCCCCTGATCGGCTCGGTCGTCGCCGGCGCGGTCGCGGTGCTCGTCGCGCTGGTGGCCGGCGGCATCGTCCCGGCGATCGTCGTGCTTGCCGTCGTCGTCGGCGTGATGCAGCTGGAAAGCCATGTCCTGCAACCGTTCCTGCTCGGCCGAGCCATCCGGCTGCACCCGCTGGCCGTCGTCCTCGCCCTGGCCACCGGACTCGTCGCCGGGGGCATCGTCGGAGCCCTGCTCGCCGTGCCCCTGCTCGCGGTCCTCACCTCGGCCCTGCGCAGCCTCGCCGCCACCACCACCGGCCGACGCCGTCGTCGACCCGACCTGAGCAGCACGGCGGGTCGCACGAACCTGGGCGCCGGCAACGGATCCCGTCGTGGCTTCGCGCGCGAGCGGCGGGAGCCGGTCGCGCGCCTCGCGACCGCCGCACGCGTCGGTCAAGCCGAAGATGCGCGCCCAGCTCAATCTAGGTCACTGTCATCGGCTTCCCCGCCGCGGGCCAGGATGATCATCGTCGCCGCGGCGACCGGGTCCGCCGATGCCGCGACCTGCCCGGCCTAACGTGCTGGGCTCTGCCTGCGGGCACCGCGGCGGCCGTGGGCGCTGTGGTCCGGCACGGTGCCTTCGGAGGCGCGCGGCGTGGTCGAGGTGAACACGGCTGTCAAAGGGGACCCGAAATACCGCGAGCAGGCTCACTGCCTCACGCGGCGACAAGGCCGCGACCTTCACCGACGGATGCTCGTCGTACCAACCGTGGTCCGCACGCCACCGCCTCACAGCGACCGCTCGATCTGCCGCATCGACCGCTGAGGAAGGTGAGGGAGCTTGTCGATATCTGATCGGGAGTCTCTCGACATGTTCGCGTGTTTGCCGGTAGACTAGCTTGCCGTTCTACTTCTCCAGCGGTGCCCACAACCGCTGGATCAGGTTCTCGACAGGATTCGCGGTTGCTGACTGCGCCGGGTCGGAAGCCCGTGGCGGAGGGCGTGGATCGACTGCAGCGCGACATTGCTTGGCGAACTCGGGTGTCTTCGCGGTACGGGAAGCGTGTCGCCACGCCGGACGGTGACCTGCCGTCGCACGCCGGGATCAGGGGGGCGGGGAGCTGGGCCAGTCCAGTCGGTAGCCGTATCCGCGCAGGGTGCTGATCTCCGGCAGGACGGTCTGCGGGAACGGGTGGGCCGCCTCGGCGAGGCGATGCCGCAGGGCTGCCATCGTGACGTCGAGGGTTTTGGTGGAGCCGAACCAGTTTTCGTCCCAGACCTCGGCCATGATGTCTTCGCGGCGCACTGCCGTTCCCGGTCGCTGGGCGAGGGCGGCGAGCAGGTCGAATTCTTTGGGGCGCAAGACTATTTCGGCACCGGCGAGGGTGCAGCGGCGGGCCGCGGGATCCAGTGTGAGGTCGCCGAGGCGGACGGGGCCGAGATCGGCGTCCGGGGTGGCGCGGCTGCGCAGGTGGGCGCGGAGCCGGGCCAGCAGGACGGTGAGGGTGACGGGTTTGACGAGGTAGTCGTCGGCTCCGGCGTCGAGGCCGACGACCACGTCGATGTCGGCGGCGCGCGCGGTCAGGATGATGAGCAGGAGCCCGGGGTGGTCCTGGCGGAGGCAGCGGGCGACTTCGACGCCGTCGGTGTCGGGCAGTCCGAGGTCGAGCAGGACGACGGCGGGCGCGACGGCCTGGGCTTCGGCGATGCCGCTGCCGCCGGTGCGGCACCAGCGTGCGTCGTAGCCGTGCGCTTGCAGTCCCGCGTGCAGAGTGCGGCCGATGGCCGGGTCGTCCTCGATCACGAGCACGTCGCGACTGCGCCGATCGTTCACCGGAGTCATGGTATCCACCGCTGGTCGAGGGGCAACGGGCGCGTTCACAGGTCACGCAGCTCTTCGACCGGCGGCCGGGTCGAGGCGCGGGCGGCGAGCAGCGCCGCGGCGACGAGGGCCGCGGTGACCGCGACCGCGGTGGCGGCGAGATAGCTCCAGGGCACGGCGATGGCCGAGGGCGGCGGGTCGAACACGCCGGTCAGGACGGTGACCAGCATGTGCGCCAGTGCCCAGGAAATTGCGGCCCCGCCGAGCAGGCCGCCGGCCGTCAGCAGCAGTCCTTCGCTGACCACCAGGCCCCGGCGGTGGCGCCGGCCGGCGCCGAGGACGGCGAGGATCGCGAGGCTGCGGCGGCGTCCGGCCAGGCCGATCGCGAGCACGATTCCGCCCGCCGCGGCGGCCAGCACGACCGCGAACGCCAGTTCCAGCCGGGTCAGCCCGTGCAGGTTGACGGAGGTGAGGCTGGACCCGACCTTGGCGCGGGTCTGGGTGATGTCGGTGACGGCGGCGGTGTCGCCGAGCCGGGACCGCAGCGCGGCAGCGACGTTGGCCTGTCCGGTGCCTCCGGTGTCGACGAGGAATGCGCCGACGGCGTCGTCGCCGGTGACGCGGGCGAGGTAGTCGGCGTTGGCGACGAAGAAGCTGTCTTTCGGGGCGGTGGGGAATTCTTTGACGATGCCGGCGTAGTGGAATGCGACGGTGCGCAGGTTCTTGGTCGCGGCGTCCTGGATCCGCAGGTTGACCAGGTCGCCGGGACGGAGCTGGAAGTCTTTCACGGTTTCGGCGCTGACCAGGATCGCGTCCGGTCGGCGGGCGAGGGTGGCCATGAGGTCGGCGGCGGAGCCGCCTTGGAAGTAGGCGTCCTGCAGCGCCGTCGCGGAGGTGATGCTGGCGGGGCGGACGCCGTAGAGGTCTTGCAGGTCGGCGCCGATGTAGGCGAAGCGGTGCTGGATCGGCTCGACGTGGCGGACGCCGGGGACCTGCAACGCGGCCGCGGCGGCCGGGCCGACGTGGCTGCCGGGAGGTTCGGTCACCGTCACGTCCGCGCCGTTGGTGAGCTGGGCGTCGGCCTCGGCCTGTTGCTGGTAGGTGCTGTTGAACACCGCGGTGGACGCGGCGAAGGAAACCGCCAGCGCCAGCAGGACGATCGCCCGTGCGAGGGTGCGGCGCTGCCAGGCGAGACTGGCCGCCCCTGGACGGGCCAACGGTCCCGACAGCGGACGCAGCAGGCGGCGCAGCGGGCGCCGGCCGTGCCCGAAGGCAACGATCGCGAGCCGCCAGAGCAGCCCGGCCGCGCCCAGCCACAAGAGCGCGGGGCCGAGGAACGCCCAGTACGACACGGAGATCGAGGCGACGCCTTCGGGAGCAAGGACCAGCGAGTAGTTGTTGCTGCCTGAGGCCCAGAACACCACCAGCGCCGCGGCGAGGAGGAGGAAGTCCAGCCCGAATCGCATCCACCGCGGCGCGCGGGGCCGTCCGACGTGCTGGCGGGTCTGGGCGACCGTGCGGCCCTTCAGGTCCGCGATCGCCGGGGCGAGGACGGTCAGCCCGGTGATCACGAGTCCCGCGCCGAACGCGACGGCGTACCAAGCCAGGGTCGCGGCGGTGGTGCCGGAGGGCGTGGCGCCGAGGATCCAGCGGCCGGCTGCGGTCGCGAGCAGCAGGCCGGCAACGCCGCCGGCGACGCCGACGAGCGCGGCTTCGGCGACGGTGAGACGGGCGACGGTGGCCGGGGCGTGGCCGCGCAGGCGCAGCAGCGCCTGCTCCGAGCGTCGCCGGTCCGACCCGGCGGCAACGACGGCGGCGGTGAGCAGCCCGGCCAGCACGACTCCGGGCAGGCCGAGGAAGAGGAACAGCATCTGCGCGTAGGCGGCGTCGCCGCGGGCGGCGTCCAGCGCGGCGCCGACGTTGTCGCCGACCAGGGCGCTGCCGGCGGCGCGCGCCTCGAAGTTGTGCGCGGCCTCGACGGCCTGCTGATATGCGGTCGCCGGGTCGTTGGCAGGCGGGGCACGGAGGGCGACGTGGAACTGGGTGGTCGTCGCGACCGGGGCGGTCAGGCCGGCGAACACGGGTTCGGGAACGAGCAGGACGTTGTCCGGCGGCGCGGCCGGCTGGGAATGGGGCGGCGCGCCGACCTTCTGGAACAGGGAGTCGGCGTGCGGAAGGTCGATCACGCCGGCGACGGTGACGGTGGCCGCCGTTCTGCCGGCGCGGCCGATCTGCAGCTGGTCGCCAGGGCGGACATGCAGGTTGGCGGCGGTCTGCTGGGCGATCAGGACGCCGGTGCGGGCCCCGCTCAGCTGCCGGATCTGCCCGGGAAAGCGGGTGGCGTAGCCGGGCGAGATGCCGAGCACGACTCCGGGGCCGGTGGTCTGGGTGGTGCCTGCGGCGGTGGCGCTGAGCCCCGTGGTGGCGAACGAGTGCACAGTTTCGGTCGCCTGCACGCCGGAGGTGGCGCGCACCTGGCGCAGCACGGCGGCGGGGTCGGCGCCGGGTTGGACCTGGACCTGCCAGTCGACCGCGACCGACTGCAGCGCTCGCTGGGTCATCGTGGACTGCGAGGCGGTGAGGAACACGCCCAGAGCGGCGACGAGTGCGACCGCGAGGGCTATGCCGCCCGCGGTCGCGGCCAGCCGGGCGGGGTGGCGGCGCAGCAGGCCGCGCAGCCAGAGGACCGTCATGGCGCCACCGCCGCGGTGCTGGTCTGGAGGCGGCCCTCGTGCATCGTCCAGCGGGTGTGCATTCGTGCGGCGACGCGTCGGTCGTGGGTGGTGACGACGAGGGCGGCGGCGAGCCGGTCGGCCGCGTCCAGCAGCGCGTCGAGCAGTCGCTGGCCCGCGGCCCGGTCCAGCTGGCCGGTGGGTTCGTCGGCCAGGATCAGCCGCGGGCGCTGCGCGAGGACGCGCGCGACGGCGACGCGCTGGGCCTGGCCTCCGGAGATCTCCTCCGGGAGGTTGCCGGCGAGCTCGCCGACACCGAGCAGGTCCAGGGCCGACCGGACGCGCCGGGTGCGGGTTGCGCTGTCGATCCCGGCGATGTCCAGCGGCAACGCGGCGTTGTCGGCGACGGTCAGCGTGGGCAACAGGCTGGGTCCTTGGAAGACGACGCCGATCTCGCGGGCGCGTTCCTGCGCGGTCGCGGCCAGGCCGGGCCAGTGCAGCTGCCCGCGGGTGGGCTGTTCGAGCCCGGCCAGCAGGTGCAGCAGAGTCGACTTGCCCGAGCCGGACGGGCCGGCGATGGCGATCCGGTCGTCGCGGGCGACGGTGCAGCTGGTGCCGTGCACTGCCACCACCGCCGAAGCTCCGCAGCCGAACGTGCGTGCCGCGTCGTCGCAAACGACCAGCGGTGTGCCGCTCATGAAACCACCTTTCCGTCCTGCATCGCGATGACGCGGTCGGCGATCGCGACCACGGCGTCGTTGTGGGTGACGACCAGTACGCCGGCGCCTTGCTCGGCGCGCTCCCGCAGCAGCGCGAGCACCTGCTGTTCGGTCTGCCCGTCCAGTTCGCCGGTGGGCTCGTCGGCCAGCAGCACGTCCGGGTGGTTGGCCAGGGCGACCGCCAGCCCGGCGCGGGCCAGTTCTCCGCCGGACAGCTGTGCCGGCAGGGCGCCGGCGCGCCCGCGGAGCCCGACCTGCACGATCAGGTCGTCCGCTCCGGCCCGGTACCGGGACCGGCGCGCTGCGCGCCGGGCGAGGCGGATGTTGCCGCGCACGTCGAGGTGGGGCACGAGATTGCGCGACTGCAGCAGCACCCCGATCCGGTCGGCGCGAACGCGGGCCCGCTCGCGTTCCGGGCGATGGCTCAGGCGGTGCCCGCCGACGCGGACCGTCCCGCCAGCCGGTTCGTCCAATCCGGCCAGGCACGCCAGCAGTGTCGACTTGCCCGCGCCCGAGGGCCCGACCACCGCGACCGTTTCGCCGCGCGCGACCGTCAGCGACACCCCGCGCAGCGCGAGCGTCTCCTCGTCGCCGGTACGGAAAAACCGATACAGGTCGGTCGCCTCCACCGCCGGGTGCGCCCAGTCCCCGGTTGCCGTCGTTTCCGTCATCACTGCCACCGCAGGGATTCGGTGACGGTGCGCCACGGGTCGACGTTGTCGGCGTTGACCGGTCCGGACAACGTGAGGTCGACGCGTTTGCCGGCGTGGAAGAATACGTAGCGTTCAACCGCGTCGCGCACCACCTTGCCGGTGACCGGGTTCGGCGCCGAATCGCCCTGGTACTTGGCCAGCACCGCGACGCCGGCGGGACGCTGCACCGTCGACACCGCGCCGAGCGCGAAGCGCGGCACCTGCTTCTGCCAGACGGGAACATCGCTCGCCCGGACCGATTCGGGGGTGGGCGCGGACGGCACCGGCGCGACGGCGACCTGGACCTGGTTGAGCTTGTCGGTGAACGTCGTCGTCGTGCCATTGGCGGTCGACGCCCAGCCTTCGGGGATCTTCACCGTGAACCCGCCGCCCGGCGGGGAGAACGGGACGTACGCCTGGTTGTCGGGAATGTCGCCGGGCGGGTTCGTCTCCGTCGCCGGCGCACCCGCCGCCGGCCCTGCGGTCCCGCCGCCCGGCGGAGGACCCGGCGGGGCCGCAGACCCGCCGCACGCCGACACGGTTCCCGCGACGATCAGCACCGCGGCGAGCGCCGCGCGCTTTCCGGCCATGACTGTCCCTCCAGGCTCTCTGGTCGTCCTGGCACCCGACGCTAGGCACCGCCGGCTCAGGGCAGCCGCCGACGAAGGTTCACGGACGGCAAAATCGAAGCCTGATCCGGTTTTCCGCCGCGGGGACAACGCACGGCGACCGGGCTCGGCGACGATGATGAGCAGATGCGACATCAGGTGGTGCGGATGGCCGTGCACGCGGTCACGGTGGCCCTTCTCGTGTTCGCGGCGCCGCTGGCCGTCCTGACCTGGACGTCGCTGCGCTCGGAGGAACGCGGCGAACTGGAACGCGCGGCCCTCGCCGCGGCCGTGCACGTCGGCCCTCAGTTCACCGCGGGCGATCCGCTGGACCTGCCCTCGACCGAACCGGACACCATCGTGACCGTCTACGACGCTCGGGGCCGCCGCGCCGGCGGGCCGGGGCCGGACACCGGAGGTCCGCTGGTCGCGCAGGCGGCGTCCGGCGTCGTGGCGAGCGACCAGGCCGGCGGTCAGCTCGTGGTCGCGGTCCCGGTCGTCTCGGCCGAACACGTGATCGGCGTCGTACGCGCCGCCGCGCCCGTGTCGCTGGTCTGGCAGCGCGCGCTGCTCGGATGGTCCATCCTGGCGACCCTCGCGGCCGGCGCGCTCGCCGTGTCCGTGCTGATCGCCCGCCGCGGCGCCCGCCGCCTGACCGAGCCGCTGGGCAAGCTTTCCGCCGTCTCCGCGCGCATCACCGATGGCGACCTCGCCGCGCGCGCCGAACCGAGCGCCATCCCGGAGATCAACAACGTCGCCCTCGCCCACAACGCGATGGTCGACCGGCTCACTCACCTGCTCGAACGCGAAACGCACTTCAGCGCCGACGCCTCCCACCAGCTGCGGACTCCGCTCAGCGCGCTGCTGCTGGAACTCGACGCCGCCCGCGTCACGCCTCCGGAACTGCTCCCGCCGGTGCTCGCCAGGACCGAGGAACAGATCCGCGGCCTGGCCCAAGCGGTCGACACCATCCTCGACCTGGCGCGCAAACGCCCTCGGCACTGGCTCGGCACCGCACCGACCCAGCCGCTCGGCCAGGTCGTCGACGCGGCCGGCGCCCGATGGCACGGGCGACTGGCCCGCGCCGGGCGCCGCCTGATCGCCCAGACCCGACCGGACATCGCGACGCACCCGGTGCCCGCGGCACTGGTGACACAGGTCCTCGACGTCCTCACCGACAACGCGCTGCGCCACGGCGCCGGCACCGTCACCATCTCGGCACGCGACGCCGCAGGCACCGTCGCCGTCGACGTCAGCGACGAAGGCACGCTGCGCGCGGATGCCGACGCCGTCTTCGCCCGCGGCGCATCCGGAGGCGACGGCCACGGGATCGGCCTCGCGTTGGCCCGCACCATGTCAGAGGCGTGCGGCGGACGACTGATCGCCACCCGCCGCACGCCCACGACCTTCACCCTCTACCTGCCCGCGGCAGACGAAGCGTGAACCGGAGCGAACGCGCTACTGCTCGTTCGCTCCGCCCTGGTGTTGCACGTCGCCGGGCGGGTCCTGATGGCCGCCCGGTCCGTCGCCCGGCTGTTGGGCCTCGGCGCCGTTGCCGGTCTCCGTCCCGGCCGCCTCGCCGGCTTGCTCCTGCTGGGCGCCTGCCGCCCCGGGCACCGCGTTGTCCGGCGCGCTCTGATCGCCCTGCTGGAGCGTGTCGGTGTCGGCTTGCTGCTGCGGTGCCGCCGGTGCGACGGCAGCTGCCGTCGGGGCGGGCGCCGCCGCGGCACTCGCCGGAACCGCGGCCACCGCGACCGCCGCTGCCGCGGCCACCCCCGCCGTCACCGCGCCGATGATTTTCGTTCTGCTGCGCATTGATCTGCCCTCCTGCTGTTTTCCGAATATGGCACATTCCAGGCTGCAGGCCGGGTCTTGAGAGGACGATGTGCCCGCGATGTGAACGCTCACATCCGGTGGGGAGCCACGCGGGCCTCGTCGGGCGGGCAGGCCGGAATCGACACCGCCACTTCCGCACCACCGCCGGCGCGGTCAGCGGCGCGCACGGTCCCGGCGTGCGTGTGCACGATGGCTGCCACGATCGCCAATCCGAGCCCGGTTCCCGCGCCGTCGGCGCGGCCGGAATCCGCGCGGGAGAACCGGTCGAAGGCTCGCGGCAGGAACCCGGCGGGGAACCCCGACCCGCGGTCGAGCACCCGCAGCACCCCCGCTCCCTCGGCGCAGCCGACCACGGCGTGGACAGTGCTCCCGGGCGGTGCGTAGCGCACCGCGTTGTCGAGCAGGTTGTCCGCCACCTGCCGCAACCGGTCCCGATCACCCAGCACCGTCACCGGGCCGTCCGCGGCCGCCTCCAGCACGACGTTTGCGCCGGCGGCGGCCGGCCGCGCCGCCTGCACCGCCTCGGCGGCCAGCACGTCCAGCCGCACCGGCTTCACGACCAGCGGCAGAGTGCCCTCCGCACGGGCCAACGTCAAAAGGTCCTCGGCCAGGCGGATCAGCCGGTCGGTGTCGCCTGCGGCCGCCCGCACCGCCGCCTGCAGGCTCGCCCGGTCCCGCTGCGGCCGGCCGGCCAGTTCCAGCTCCGCGCGCAGCATCGTCAACGGCGTGCGCAGTTCGTGACCGGCGTCGGCCACGAAAGCCCGCTGCTGCGCCAGCGCCCGCTGCAACCGGTCCAGCAACGCGTTCATCGTCGCGCCCAGCCGCGCGATTTCGTCGCGCCGGCGCGGCACCGCGAGCCGCGCCTCGGTGTCGCCCGCGGAGATCGCGTCCGCCTCGCGGCGCATCCGCTCGACCGGGCGCAGCACCGCGCCCGCGACCAGCCACGCCCCGAACCCGCCGAGCACCACCAGGACCGGACCGCCTGTCCACAGGGCGGTGAGCACCCGGGAGGTCGCCGCCACCGCGACCTCCCGGCTGGCGCCGACCACCACGACAGTCCGACCGCCGGTGTCCGCCACCGGTACCGCGACCAACCGCACCGGCGCGCCGTCCGGCAACGCCGAACTGACCGCCAGCGGCCCCTTCCGCGCCGCGCTCACTTGCTGTTGCGACAACAGCAATCGCGCGCCCGCTCCCTCCGACGACTCCACCGCCGTCCCGCCCGGACCGATCACCTGGGCAACGGCGCGGCTGGCCGGCAGCGGCACCGCGTTCCCGCCGGAACCGTCCTGGAAGTCGCGGACGCTGCCGTCCGGGGCGACTTGCTGGGCCAAGGCGTCCGCACGGACCGACAACGCGACGTCCAGCGCCGCGTTCGTGCTCGCGTCCAGCTCGCGCACCAGCATCCATCCCCCGGCCGCCGCGAGCGCGGCCATCGCCGCGGCGAACAACAACGCCAGCCGGGTGCGCAGCGCCACCGCGCTACCCCGGTTCCCGTTCGCCGGAATCCGGCGCGCGCAACCGGTATCCGGCACCGCGAACCGTCTCCAGATCCGCCCGCCCGAACGGCCGGTCCACCTTCCGTCGCAGGTAGCCGACGTACTGGTCCACCACGTTCGACACCCCGTCGAACGCGAAATCCCAGACATGCTCCAGAATCCGGGTCCGCGACAGCACCTGGCCCGGATGCCGCATGAACAGCTCCAGCAACGCGAACTCCTTGCCCGACAACGACACCGGCACCTCGCCCCGCCACGCCTCGCGCGTCGCCGGATCCAAACGCAGGTCGCCCACTGCCAGCGCCGGCGGCCGCGCACCAGGACCGCGTCGCACCAGCGCCCGCAACCGCGCCGCCAGCTCGGCAAAACTGAACGGCTTCATCAGATAGTCGTCCGCGCCGGCGTCCAGCCCGCGCACCCGGTCATCCACCTCCTGCCGCGCCGTCAGCATCAGCACCGGCGCCCAGCGATCGGCGGCGCGCAATCGGGCGCACACCTCGAATCCGTCACAGCCGGGCAGCATCACATCCAGCACGATCACGTCGTAGGACTGCTCGGTGCCCGCCCACACCGCGTCCGGGCCGGTGCCCACGACATCGACCGCGTAGCCCTCCTCTTCCAGGCCGCGCCGCAACAGCCCCGCGGTCCGGAGGACATCCTCCACGACAAGCACCCGCATACCGGTCACGGTAGGACGCCATTGTGTGAATTCGATGAGACGTCCGGAGAGAAACCTGCCGGGCCGGCGCGGGGAAGAGCATGCGATCCCCGCACCCCGGAATCCCGGGACGGAACCCCGGGCTGCTGGTCGCGGTCCGCTGCGCCGTTGCGACCTCCGCGGTACGCGCGGCCACACGTGATCAGCCGGTCAGTGCCGCTCGAACTCGTGCCCATCGCCGACGATGCCGTGCACCGCCATCAGGGTCATGCACACGATCCCGAGGGCGAGGAGCGCTGCCAGCACCACCCGGCGTCGGCGGTTGACCGGGACGCTCGCGTGGCCGGCCAGCAACGCCACCTCCGCCAGAAGCTGTTTCCCAGTCAACAGCAGCACCGGCGTCCAGCCCGCAGCCGCTGCCGACGGGCCCGCGGGTTCGCCGGCCGGCAGCTCCGACAACGCCGCCCGGATTTCGTCCCGGTAGCGCGCGCCGTAGACGGCCGCGGTGCGCTCTTCGGTCTCGGCGAGGGGCAGCCGTCCCTCCGCCGCGGCCCGTTGCAAGGTGCGCGCTGCGGCGTCCCGTTCGGCGTCGGAACAGCGAACCCGGTCTTCTGCGGTCATGGGCGGCTCCTCAGGCGGCGGCCACAGGGTCCGGCGCTGGCGGGAACCAGGCTGCGCACCGGAAACAGCGGCAGGCAGGGACACAAGCAGGAAGGGCGCACGTCGCGCGGACGACGCCGAGCGGGCCGGACACGGCGCGCAACGGCTTCGGACCCAGCAGGCTGCGCATGCCGCCTCCCGTCGCGTGGCCAGCACCGAAATTCTACATGATTGTAGTAGAAGTTCGGGCGACACGGCGTGGGGCTTTGCCCGCGGCGTGCCCGGCGTTGTCGCTTCCCGGTGCAGGATCGGTCTCATGAACCGTCCGCGCGGTGCTGTCTGATGCGCGAATCGGAGGCGCGCATCGGCCTGGTCGTGCCCGAGGCGCTGGGCACCTACGGGGGATTCCGGCAACGCCGCCGTGCTCGCACAGCGGCGGCGGTGGCGGGCATTTCCGCGGTCGTTGTCGACATCCGCCTTGACGCTCCGATTCCGTCGTGCCTTTGACCTCTGCCTGCTCGGCGGCGAGGACGCCGCTCAGGAACTCGCGGCGAGCCGCCTGCGCCGCGACCCCAGGCTCTGCCGCGCCGAGCACAGGGCGCGCCGGTGCTCGGCGTCTGCGCTGGCCTGCAAGGTCCTCGGCCGCGGATTCACCACCGGCACCGGGATTCGGCATCCCAGGATCGGGCTGCTCGACCTGGCCGCCGGCCCGCGACGGTGCCGGTCGGTCGGCGAAATCGTGGTGCGGCCAGGCGGCGACCCAGGCCGCTGACCGGTTTCGAGAACATCACGCGGCCCGGCCCGGGCAGCCGGCCGCTGGGCGAAGTCGTAGCCGGGAACGGCGACGGAACCGACGGCGCGGTCACCGGCCACGTCGTCGCAACCTACCAGCACGGGCCGGTGCTCGCGCGCAATCCCGCTCTGGCCGACCTGCTGCTGGGCGCTGGGCACCGCCGTTGCCGGAGGTCACCGCGCTGCGCGACCAGCGCCTGCGCCCCGCCGGACCCGCCGCGGCCGCCGCGGCCGCCGCTCCTTCGGGCGAGAGCAGTGCTCGCGCCGAGATCGTTTGCCGAACTCTTACCCCGCACGCGCCAGCTCCTCACCGCCGTTCCCCTAGCGTCGCAAGCGTCCGACTGCTACTGACAGTAGCCGGGTTGTCCTTGCCCCAGACCGGAACGGACCAGCTCACCCATGACCGCATCCAGCACCGTCGCCGGGCCGCGCACCCTGCTCAACAAGGTTCCCGAAGTCACCGCGTACTTCTGGATCGTCAAGGTGCTCTGCACCACCGTCGGGGAGTCCGCGGCGGACTTTCTCAACGTGAACCTCAACCTCGGCCTGACCGGCGTGTCGGTCCTCACCGGCGTCCTGCTGGCTGCCGCGCTGGTGTTCCAGTTCCGGGCCGACCGCTACCGCCCGGTCGCCTACTGGCTGACCGTCGCGCTCGTCAGCGTGTTCGGCACGCTGGTCACCGACAACCTCACCGACGCGGTCGGCGTCCCGCTGGAGACCAGCACCATCGTCTTCGGCGTGCTGCTGGCGACCACGTTCCTCGCCTGGTACCGCACGGAAAAGACGCTGTCCATCCACTCCATCGTCACCCGGCGACGCGAAGCCTTCTACTGGCTGGCGATCCTCTTCACCTTCGCGCTCGGCACCGCGACCGGCGACCTGATGGCCGAAGTCCTCGGCCTCGGCTACCTGCCCACCGGCTTGATCGTCGCGGGTCTGATCGCCGCGCTCGCGCTCGGCTGGCGGCTCGGGCTGCACCCGGCGCTCGCGTTCTGGTTCATCTACGTGCTGACCCGCCCGCTCGGCGCGTCGATCGGCGACTACCTGTCCCAATCGCCCGGCAACGGCGGGCTCGGCCTCGGCACCACGGTGACCAGCCTGATCTTCACCGTCGCCATCGTCGCCGTCGTCGTCTACCTCTCGCTGTCCAAAGTGGACGTCACGCCTCGCCGCACCGCGACCGACGCCTCTGCGCGCGGCGGACTGCGGCAGACCATCGCGGTGGTCGGACTGGTCGTCGTCGCCTCCGTCGTCGGCTACGTGCTGCGCACCTCCGCGCTGCAGGCCGAGCCGGCCTCCGCGGCCCCGGCGCCAGCGGGGACGGGCGGCAGCCAGCCGGTCCGCCAGTCGCCGCTGGGCGATCTGTCGCAGTTCAAGACCATCACCCAGGACACCCTGACCAAGCTGGACTCCGGCGACCAGTCCGGGGCGACCAGCCGGGTCGACGACCTCGAAACCGGCTGGGACAACGCCGAAGCCCGTCTCAAGCCGCGCGACCCGGCAGCCTGGACCGCCGTCGACGGCAAGATCGACACCGTGCTGCGGCAGCTGCGCGCGACTAGCCCGGACGCGGCTGAGGAAAAGACCGCGCTGAACGACCTGCTCGCCGCCCTCGGATAGGTCCCCGCGGTGGTTACGCCTGGACGGGAAGCAGCAACGTGAACACCGCCGGCCTCGGCCGGTTCACGCGCAGCCGGCCGCCTTCGACCTCGGCCAGCCGGCGGGCCAGCGCGAGGCCGATCCCGGTTCCCCGCGCACCGGCGGCCCGGCGCCGGAAGACGTCGACCCCGTCCGGCAGACCGGGTCCTTCGTCGCCGACGTCGACGGCGAGCACGCCGCCGGCGTCGCGGGCCACCACGGCGACCGTGCCGCTCCCGTGCCGGGCCGCGTTGTCTAGCAGGACAGAAAGCACCTGGCGCAGCACGGAACCGGACAGTCGGGTCTCGGCGATCGCCGGTTCGACGCTCAGCGTCAGGTCCCGCCCGAGGCGGGCGAGGACCGGCGTCCACTCCCGCGCGATCTCCGCAAGCTGGAGCCGCGCCACTGCGGCGTCGCGGACCGGCGGAGTGTCGCGGGCCAGCGCCAGCAGATCCGTCACTGTCCGATCGAGACGGCTCAGCGACTCCAGGCTCGTTTCGACCGTCGCCCGCAGGTCGCTCCGCGGGTCTTCGAGAGCCAGCTCCATCTGCAACCGCATCGCCGCCAGCGGGGTGCGCAGCTGATGGGACGCATCCGCGGTGAAAGCCCGTTCCCGGGCAAGGAGATCGTCCAGTCTCCCGGCGGTAGAATCCAGCGACTCGCCCACCGAGTCGATCTCGCTGATCCCGGACCGCACGGTGCGCGCGGTCAGCTCTCCCTCGCCGAGCCGGGCCGCGGTCGCCGACAGGCTCTCCAGCGGCTGTGCGAGCCGGCGGCTCTGCCGTCGCGCGACCAGATACGCCGACAGCAACGCCACGACAGCGAGCCCGGCCATGCCGGCCCAGACCGCCGCGGTCCGCTGGTACAGCTCGGTGCGCGGCGTCGCGGCCCGCACGAGAGCGGCAACCGCGCCGTCTTCGCTGATCGGGACGATCACGACCAGGTTCTCGGGATCGTCTGCCGCGCGTACCTCGTCCGCCGCGACCGCGCGGTCCCTCGCGTCCAGCACCGCCGGTCCGGCGCCGGCCAGCAGCTCGCCCGAGGTCCGGTACACCGCCAGTTCGGTCGGGTCCTCGCCGTCGGCCGGCGGGGACGGCGTGCGACGGCGCAGGACGTCCGCCGACACGTCGACCGCGTAGGCGTCGGCCGCGCGCTCCACCTCGGCCCGCTCGGTCGCGGCGAAGTACCGGGTCGCCGCCACCGCGAGCGGCACGCCGAACAGGCAGATCGCCACCAGCGCGGCGAGGACGGTGCCGACCGCGATCCGGCGCCGCACCGGCTCAGTCCGCCGGCGCTTCGAGACGGTAACCGTGCCGCCTCAGCGTCACGATCCGCGGCATCCCGCTGCGCCCTCCCGCGTCGTCGAGCTTGCGCCGCAACGCCGCGATGTGCACGTCGAGCGTCTTGGTCGACCCGAACCAGTGCGCGTCCCACACGTCCGCCATCAAGTCCTCGCGGCTGATCGCCTGCCCGGCCGCCGCGGTCAACCGGGCGAGCAAATCGAATTCCTTGGCCCGCAACGCGATTTCGTCGCCGTCCACGGTCGCCCGGCGTGCCGCCGTGTCGATGCGCAGCCGGCCGAGCGCGACCGCGGGGGACTCCCGGCCCGCGCCGCCGCGGCGCAGATGCGCCCGCAGCCGCGCATGCAGCTCGCCGAGCGGAACCGGTTTGACGAGATAGTCGTCCGCACCCGCTTCCAGCCCGACGATCACGTCCATTTCCTGGCCGCGCGCGGTCAGCACGACAATCACCGAACCCGGACGCCGAGCGCGCAGCTCCCGACACACCTCGGTGCCGTCCAGATCCGGCAGACCGAGGTCCAGCAGCGCGAGATCCCAGCCGTCCTCCGCCCGCAGCGCAGCCCGCCCACCGGTGACCCAGACGACATCGTGCCCGTGCTGCACCAGGCTGGTGCGCAGCATTTCCCCGATTGTCTCGTCGTCTTCCACCAGCAGGACCCCGGTCATGGAAAACATTCTATCGCGGAGGATCACGGCGATTCCCGCGCCGGCATTTTGCCCGCCGTTAACCGAAGACAATTCCGGCGGCATGGCGCAGGGTTTTCCCGGAGTTTAACTCAGCGCTTCCGGTATGCGCACCCGGGCGAATCTAGCGTTGGTTTCATGACCGCATCAGCAAACGCCGCGCCTGCCCGGCCGCGCCGCCGGCTGTGGAAGCTGCGGATCACCCTGCTGGTCGTCCTCGCGCTCCTCGCCTACCCCGTCGGCAGCTACGTCCGCGCCCTCACCTATCCCGGAAACGCGAGCGTCGCGGTCCGCACCGTCGACTGGCTGCGCGACATCGGACTCGGCGGGATCGTCAACACCCTCGAAAACTGGTGGTACACCCGGCACCCGCCGTCCACCGCCCCACCCGCGACAACCGACCTGCCCGCCCGGACCGGTGCCGCCGCCCCGGCGAACGGACCTCGCCCCGCGCCGCTCCCGCACCTCCCCGGCGGCCCGGCCGGGGAAGGCGTCTGGACTGCGGGCGCGCGCAACGGCAGGCACGTCGCCGAATACACCACCTTCGTGCAGCCCGACCCGCAGCACGCGGGCGTCGTCGCCGGAGTCGCCTGGCTCAACCAGGATCTCGTCCGCACCCAGCTGCTCACCGGGACAAAGGACCCGAAAGGCCCGGGCCCGACCTCCGTCCCCGCATCGCTGCGCAGTTCCCTGGTCGCCGTCTTCAACTCCGGATTCAAAGTGAACGATTCCCGCGGCGGCGTCTACCTCGACCGCACCACGGTCGCTCCGCTGCGCAACGGCAGAGCATCCGTTGTCATCGACGACACCGGCCGGGTGTCGATCGCGGACTGGGGACGCGACGCAGCCATGAACCCGCACATCGTCGCCGTGCGGCAGAACCTTGACCTCGTCATCGACCACGGCCGCCCGGTCCCCGGCCTCCACGACAACCCGTCCGGTGCCTGGGGCAGCGCCAAGAACCAGTTCCAGTACACCTGGCGCTCCGGCCTCGGCACCGACCGCGCCGGCAACCTGACCTACGTCGCCGGCGGCGGCCTCACCCTGGACACCCTCGCCGCGGCCATGACCGAAGCCGGCATCCAGCAAGGCATGGAACTCGACATCCACTCGCCGATGGTCACCTTCAACAGCTACCGCCCCGACCTGCCCGGCAGCCGCGCAACCAAACTGCTGCCTGGAGTACCCGGAGCCGCCGACCGATACCTCCAGCCCGACCAGCGCGACTTCTTCGCCGTCACGATGCGCGGAACCGGACCGGCGAACGCGACGCACGGTCCCCGCGCTTCATGACTCCGACAGCGCATCCAGCCTGGAACGACGGAGCTCCGAACAGGCACCGTAATTGTCTCTGCGAAGTCGTCCCCGCCGATGACGGACGGGCTGCCCGCTTCGGCACCGGGCGCGCCATTAACAGTCACGGCAATGTCAACCTGGACGCTTCGGCCGCGAGCTGCCGAACCAGCTGGCGGCCGGGCCTCCCGCCGAGCGCCGGCGCGATCTTCGCGGGCATCCCGCGCAGCAGCGGGCTCCGGCGCGCGGGCGACGGTGAGACCCGGGGCCCGCTCGGCGAAGGTACGTTTCGCGGAGTCGCTTTCGCTGCAGGAGAACCACGCCGCACCAGCGGCCGGAGTTGCCTCGCCGCAACCGGATCGGACAGCACCGCGTTGAAGGACGCTCACATGCAGCTCGCCCCTGTCCCACCTGACTGCCGGTCCACAGGCCGAGTGCGCCAGCGCTCCTGCACTCGGCACCAGCCACCCCGACCGGTGCCGGTCTGGCCCGCCGAGCCGGTTCCTGGCGCGAGGGGTTCGCCGCGTATTTCCGCGCCGGTAAATGCGGGAATACGCGGCAGCGCCGATTGCCGGTAGCGCTCGCGTGGTTTTTCGAGTCCGAGCGAGTGCATGAGCGCGAGCGAGGCGTCTGTGCCGCCGGGTCCACCGATGAGCCACAACAGCTCAGCCAGGGTTACACCGGATTGTTTGCCGTGGCGGTGAGGAACCGGGCCATGTTAGTTGCCCAGATGCCGTGCAGGGTGACGACCGGTTGGTTGAGATCGGTCGGGATGACGACAACCTCAGCTGCGGTCGCGGCGGCTCGACTGTCGCGGTGTCGCTGGCTGCGGCGTGCTTTCTTTGCGCCTCAATTGCCGCCTTGTCCGGGCGGGGCGGACCTGCCCTCGAACGTGGAGCGAATCCCGGCGATCACGTGCGCATACCTCCCCGCAGGTGCAGTAGCAGAACCTCGATCAGCAACTGGGTCCCGGCTCGGACGTTCGGTTGCCGTCGCGATGATCGGTCCGCACGGTGAATCTGGGGCACGTTCTCCTGGTGGATCACCTGCCGTTGCCGGTCCACCGGCCGTGATGGCGCTCGCCGAGATGGGCCAGTCCTGCTCTCCGAAATGGGCCAGCTGAGGAGTGCAGCGTAGCCGGTGTCAGCGGCGGAGCGGGATCACTCCGTCGGGTGCCGCGACGGGCATCTGCGGGCGTGCGGCTTCGGGTGTGGTGAGCAGCGCGACGATGGTGACCGGGCCGCCGCAGTGCGGGCAGTCCCGCTGGGCCGCGATGTGCGGCAGGGGCACTGCAGGCGCCAGCGGGGGCGCCGCCGGAGGCGGTGTCCCGAAGGACCTGGCGGTGACTGAGACGGGTGTGGTGCGTTCGACCTCCCGTCGGGCGGCTGCGGTGCGTTTGCACTGGCGCGAGCAGTAGAGCCGGGTCTTGGCTTGCCGGCCGGTGGCGACGAACGCTTCCCAGCAGATCGGGCAGGTCTTGCGGGTCGCGTTGTAGTTCGGGTCGTGTGGGTCAGGAGACATGTGCGTTCACCGCCTTGCGCAGCTTGTCCGATGTGGACTGATGTGAGCGGAGTCGATAGGAGGGGCCGTCGATACCGACGACGGTCGCGCGGTGCAGCAGCCGGTCCAGCATCGCTGCGGTTATCTGACTGCTCGGGTTGAGTGTCCACGATGTACACGATTGGGTTGGCGTGCCTCCCTTGCGTCCGTTGTGGACGGATTACCTTGCTCCGTCTATGACGGGATCAGCGTTGAGGGTGCAGC